>CAZKPR010000001.1:0-37962 GCA_964554685.1 uncultured Leptospirales bacterium
AATTCAACGAGCTCGCCCGGGGCAGGTGTCCCGTCCACGTGGCGGAAGAGGCTGTGATCGAGGGCCTCGCGGGTTTTCCCTTTCACCGCGGCGTCATGGCGGCGGCCCCGCGCCCCGCCTTCAGCGCCTTCGAGGGCTTTCTCGCGGGGAATGCCGGGTGCAGGAACCTGGCGGTCTGCCCCCGCCTGTCGCAGGACGAAAACCTGGGGAGCGTGATCCGCAGCGCCGCGGCCCTCGGCGCCGACGCCGTTGCCATCGGCCCCCGGAGCTGCGATCCCCTGAGCAGAAAGGCCCTCAGGGCCTCAATGGGCGCGGCGTTTTCACTGCCCATCGTCATGATGGAGGAAGAATCGGGAGCGATCGCCCTTTTAAAATACCACGGCTTCACGGTCTACGGAGCCTCCACGAGTTCCGTCTCGGTTCCCCTCGACTCGGCATGTCCCGCGGGAAAGCGGGCCGTGATCTTCGGCAACGAGGCTGAGGGCCTTCCCGTCGAGACCGCGTCGCTCTGCGACGAGATCGTCCATGTCCCCATGCATAACGATACCGATTCCCTGAACGTTGCCGTGGCCGCGGGGATCATCCTGTACACGCTCTTCGGACATGATAATTCTGCGCGCCGCGTTTCGAATGGACAAAAAGCCGACATGCACGTTCCTGATGTATTAATTTGAAAGCCTGAGGCTTTTTTATCTTGCAAATCTTTTCGGTTCCTTCGCATCTATATTGTCGGCATGAATAGTGAACGTCGATGCGCTCTGGGTCATTACCTAATCGGCAGAAACAGTCCACCTTCCGGGCGAGCAGGCGCCGGCGTTTTCAAAAAATACCAACGGTGGATCCCAATATCCTTTATCGTGGAGGCGAAGCCATGGACAACCGCCCGAAATACAGGGACCTCGCATCGTCACTCCGGGACTGCGATGCGAATCAGCGTAAAACCGCATGGGAACTCGCAGAAGGCCTGATTTCTTTTTCAGAAAGAATCGACATGCTCGGATTCGCCATTCTGCGTGACGACATCGGGAATCTGGACGATGCGTTTCTCCGCGACGCCCTTCTTGCGGCGGCGGAGGGAGATCAATCCGTCATTGAAGATTTACCGCGCCGCATTGAAAAAGAAAATTTTCTCCCCAGAAAAATCGAAATGGCGATAATGGCGGCAGCCGCGGAATCAATCGCGGACAAGGAATATGGCGAGGCCCTGCGAAAACGGCTTGTCTCGATCCTCCCGGATGACATGGCAGGGGAATTCCAGACGTGAGCGATGGGCTGGGGGGATTTCCTACTGCAAGCAATGGCATATTCTGCGAGGAGGAACCTCCATGCGCATACTCGCGGTCCTGATTCTCGTGTCCGTCATGGCGGGGGCGTGCCTCACGGCGCGAAAAAACTTCTCCGAGGAGGCCTGGCGCTCCAGGGTCGACGAAACGGACCCCGCCCTCCTCTACGCCCCGCATTTCAGGAACGGCCGGTTCTTCAACCCCTGGATACCCATGGAGGAAAAAAGTTTCCTGGGAGTAATCGGGTGGAAGCTCTCGAAAAAAGAGCGCGTCTACAGCGACGAGGAAAAGAGGTTCCTCCCCGCCGTGGTCCCCGACCCCGCGGCGCGGATACGGGCCCTGGGTGAGGCGGACTTCATACTCTGGGCGGGGCACAACACCTTCATCATCCGGATCGACGGACGCTGGTGGATAACGGACCCGATCTTTTCCGACAGGGCACTCCTGCCGAAACGCCTGACGCCGCCGGGCATCACGCCGGAGGAGCTTGCCGTCCTGGCGCCGCGGATCAACGTCATCATCAGCCACAACCACTACGATCACCTGGACGCGGCAAGCATCAGGAAGCTCCCCGCGGACGCGAGCTTCTACGTCCCGAAGGGGATCCGGGGACTCCTCTCGTCCCTGGGGAGGCATGACGTCATCGAGATGGACTGGTGGGAGGAGACCGTCGCGGAGGGCGGCGCGCGCGTCACCTGTCTCCCCGCCCAGCACTGGTCGAAGCGGATCGACCAGGCAACGGACTCGACCCTCTGGGCCAGCTACCTCCTCGCCACGCCGGGACTCACCCTCTACCTCGGCGGCGACAGCGGGTATTTCATCGGGTACCGCGAATTCGGGAAGCGCTTCCCCGGCATTGATTACGCCCTCATCCCGACCACGGCCTACCACCCCCGCTGGTTCATGCACTACGCCCACCTTGACATCGACGAGGCGCTGCGCGCCTTCTCGGAGCTCGGGGCGCGCCGATTCATACCGACCCAGTGGGGAACCTTCGCCCTCGGCGACGAGCCCCCCGGGTATCCCGCCCTTGACCTGAAGCGCGCCATTGAGTCGCGGGGACTGGACCCGAAACGCTTCCTCATCATGGATATCGGCGGGATCGAGGTCCTCGAAAGGACAAAAGGTCGGTGAGGCGGCCTGGCTCCCCTCAGGGATAGGTGTAGCCCCCCTGAATCCCCAGGGGTATCCCCAGGGCCCAGTAGCCCAGGAGGAAGAGCGTCCAGAGGAACCCGAGGGCGACTGCGTAGGGGAGCATCATCGACACAAGGGTCCCGATCCCGGTACCCCGGTGGTAACGTCGGCAGAAGACCACCACGAGGGGAAAATAGGGAAGGAGCGGCGTTATGATGTTCGACGAGGAATCCCCCACCCGGTAGGCGGCCTGGGTAAGCTCCGGCGAGACCCCCAGTTTCATCAGCATGGGAACGAAGATCGGGGCGATGATGAGCCACTTGGCCGAGGCGGAGCCCACGAAGAGATTCACGAAAGCCGATAGAAGAATGATTCCCACGACGGTGAGCTGGGATGGGAGATGCAGTTCCCGCAGCACCGTCGCCCCCTCCACGGCGAGCAGCACTCCCAGGTTGGATGCGGTAAAGGCGGCGATGAACTGGGCCGCGAAGAAGGCCATGACGATGTAATAGCCCATCGACTCCATCGCCTTCGTCATTCCTTTAATGATGTCGCGATGCCCC
This sequence comes from uncultured Leptospirales bacterium, assembly GCA_964554685.1. Taxonomy (GTDB): domain Bacteria; phylum Spirochaetota; class UBA4802; order UBA4802; family UBA5550; genus RBG-16-49-21. The sequence continues at coordinate 2,981 of CAZKPR010000001.1, forward strand.
GTCACGGTGCCCGCGGCGTAGCCGTAAACCACGCCGGGCACCAGGAACAGAATGAAAATGAGCGGAACGATGGCGCGCATGAGAGGGGCGCCGAAGGCGGTGAGGCTTCCCGTGGCGGGGTCCCTGAGGGCTGAACCGGATGGCAGCGCAGCGACGGCAAGGAGGACCAGGAATACAACCAGGCTTGCCCCTGCCCACCGGAGGGCGCGGGTTTCCCTCCGGGCCAGGGAGTCCATCGACGGCGCCTCCTCCTCGTCTCCCCCCGGGGGAACCTCCTTCACCAGGCGCGGCTCGATCACCCGGTCGGTGATCCACCAGGTCACGGAGACCACGAGGATTGTTGAGGCGGCCATGAACCCCCAGTTCGCCAGGGGATTGACCAGGAGGTCCGGATCGATGATGCGCCCCGCCTCCTGGGTGATGCCCTGGAGCATGGGGTCGATGGCCGAGGGAATGACGTTCGCCGAGAACCCCCCGGACACGCCGGCGAAGGCCGCGGCGATCCCCGCCAGGGGGTGCCTCCCCATGGCGCGGAATATCACCGCCCCCAGGGGGATCACCACCACGTATCCCGCGTCTGCGGCGGTATTGCTAAGAGCGCCCACCAAGGCCGTGACAGGGGTGAGGAACCGGGCCGAGGTCATCCCGAGCATGGAACGTAGCGCCGCGTTGATGAATCCCGAGTGCTCCGCCACGCCAACCCCGAGAAGGGCCACCAGGACGATGCCCAGGGGAGCGAACCCGGTGAAGACCGTGACCATCTGGGAAAGGAAGCGGGCCATTTCCCCCCCGGAAAGCTGGTTCACGACCCGTATCGCCTCCCCGGTACGGGGATGGACCGAGGAGAAGGCCACCGGTGCGAGCAACGCCGAGAGTACCCAGACGGCTATCATCAGCAGTAAAAAAAGGAGCGCGGGATCGGGGAGTCTGTTTCCCGCCGCCTCGACAAGGTCGAGAGCCCGGTCCAGCCACGCGCGCCTCCGGGGGGGCCTGCCGTTCTCGCTGCCGTCAATTTTCTCGCATTGATTCAACCGATCTTCTGTTTCGCGCTCTCCCATGCCGCCGTTTCCCCGCTGGAATCTCCCGTAATGGGACGAATGGGCCTCCGTCCATCGAAACAGGTTATCGTAATGACCGAAAAAGACAACACCTTTTCCCTGGAGCGCTTTTTTACTTGCCATTCATGATAATGGAGGTATATATTCTTGCGAACGGAACATGAGACGGAGGAGCGGTTCGCGCCCTTCGCACAGGCGATACCGCATTCACGGACCCTCGCCACACCCTGACCAAAGGAGACCGAACGTGTTGAGTTACATCCTGATCGGAGCGGCAGCCCTTATCGTTTCCGGCCTCACCCTCTTCTCCGGGTTCGGCTTGGGTACGGCCCTGATGCCGGTCTTCGCGCTTTTCTTCCCCCTGGAGATCGCCATCGCCGCCACGGCGGCAGTGCATCTCGCGAACAACATTGTCAAGGTAATACTGGTGGGCCGCCACGCGGATCTTCGCGTAGCCCTGCGGTTCTCCCTCCCGGCCATTCCCGCGGCCTTTCTCGGCGCGTGGCTCCTGGGAGTTTTCTCCATGCCGGGCCCCCTCTTCTCCTATTCTCTCGGGAGCGGGACGTTCACCATCACACCGCTGAAGCTCCTGATTGGCGCGCTCATGGCCTTCTTCTCGTTCCTGGAGCTCCGCGGCGAAAAAGCAATGAGGTCCTTTCCCCCCTCGTACATCCCCCTGGGGGGCGCGATTTCCGGGTTCTTCGGAGGGTTGTCGGGGCACCAGGGGGCCTTCAGGTCGGCCTTCCTCCTCAGGGCCGGGCTTTCGAAGGAGGCCTTCATCGGCACGACGGTCCTCTCCGCAGTCATGGTGGACGTGGCGCGCATCGCGGTCTACGGCGCCACCTTCCTTTCGAAGGACATACCGACGATGATGGCGTCGAACGTCATGGGCCATGTTCTCACGGGCATGGCAGCGGCCTTCGCCGGGGTGTTCATCGGCTCACGGCTGATACAGAAGGTGACCTACCGATCGATCCAGGTCCTGGTGGGGGTACTCCTCATGGCCATTGCCGCCCTGCTCATGGCGGGGTTGATTTGAGGACCGGCGGGGAAAGATTATCGTTGCCAGAAAATACAACCGGGTGATACAGTAAGATAATTCTCGGAAATTTCACGTGACAAAGGGAAAATCCTCACCGCCGCGTCCCTGAAAAAGGCCTTCGCGGGGATCGGCTCCCATCCCGGTCAGGAACTCACGTCCGGGATTCCCTTGACAAACCCCGCGCCCGGGCATATGCTGAACCCGCAATGAAACGGAGTTATGCCATCGCCGCCCCGCCGGAACTTGCCGCGAAGGCCCGGCTGGCCATGACCGGGACCCGCTGTTTCGTGGCATGCCTCGGCGGGGCCGTCAACCTCCTCGCCCTGAGCGCGCTCTGCGAAATTATCGGCGAACGGCTTTGCGAGGGCATTGCCTCCCCCATGATCGCGGCGGGGGGCCTGCTCTTCGCGGGATGCTTCGCCTCATTCGGCCTGGTCCTCGCCGGGATCCTGAAGCAGCCGCGGGACACCGACCTGCGCCCCCACCTCTCCTCCGCCCTTCCGGGGGTTGTCCTCGTTTTCTGCGCCGCCATGGGGGCCTTTGCACTTATCGTCACGGCCGGGGCGGCTTGGATAATCCTTTCCCTTTACCGTGAAACGGGCATGGTCGTCTTCCTCTCCATCGTTTATTTTCTCCTCGCATCCGCTTTCTTCGCCCTTGCCGTCTGTTGCGCCATCGCCTGGAAGGCCATCACGCGCCGGGTTCTCCCTTTGCCCTTTCGCAATGTGGCGTCACGCCTCGCTCCGGACACGACCGGCGGCGGTGAAGACACGCCCTCACGGGGAATACGGATACTTACAAGAGTTGACGCAATCCTGGGTTCCGCCTTCGGGGCCGCCTTCGGCCTTCTGATGGAACGCGCGGGCAACGCGGGGTCCGGTGTAAACCCCGGGACAGCACCGCCCATTTCCGGGATCATGCTCACCGGGATGACGATACTCATCTGCATTTTCGCCTCGATCATGGTGCTGCGGGGAATTCGGACCCTGATCGATTTAAAACGAGAACCCTGATTCCCGGAAGGAGGAGGCTGCCATGCGACCATTCATGACCCTGCTGTGCGGAATGATCCTGTTCTGTACCGGCTGTGCCGGAGGCGCGGTAAGCGGCGCGCTCTCTTTCAATCCCGGATCCGCGGTCCCGGGGGAATACCCCGCCGGGAACTTCATCGTGACCTGGTCCGGGGATAACGGGGGGAGCCTGGTCATCACGCACCGCGATGACCGGGAAAAGGCACTCTGGTCATCGATCCCCGGCAGGGCCTTCCTTGCCGCGGGGATCGGCTCCGAAACGATCCGGGAGGAACGCGGGTCCTTTTCAATCTGCGATGACCTGCGCGCCCTCTTCGCGGACCAGGCTGTTGACTCCATCAGTGTCATGGGGGACTCCGTGGTCATCGAGGGCTCCCTCTCAGGAAGGAAAGCGCCTTCCCGCGTCAGCTACCGTCTCGTGTTCAAGGAAACGGACCCGGGCCACCTCGGCTTCACTTTTATCCCCGGGGGTGATGATTGCAACCGCACCTACCTGATCTATTCCTCGGAGAAGGACGAGCAGTTCTTCGGGTTCGGGGAGCAATTCTCCTGTTTCAATCTCAAGGGGAAAAAAGTCCCCATCTTCGTCATGGAGCAGGGAGTAGGTCGCGGCGCCCAGCCCATCACCTTCGCCGCGGACATGACGGCGGGTTCCGGCGGCGACTGGCACACCACCTACGCCGGGGTCCCCCATTATGTCACGAGCAGGCTGCGGTCTCTTTTTCTAGAAAACTACGAATACGCGTCCTTCGACCTGCGCGCGAAGGACCGCGTGGTGATCGAGCTCTTCTCGCCGGCGATGAGGGGCCGCATCCTGAGGGGCGACTCACCCGCTGCGCTGATCGGATCCTACACCCGTTACGCCGGCCGCATGCGGCCACTCCCCGACTGGATTATGGAGGGGGCCGTCGTGGGTATCCAGGGCGGCACGGCGGCGGTGCGAAACATCTACGAAAAACTCAGGGAACGCGGAGTGCCCATCGCGGCCCTCTGGCTCCAGGACTGGGTGGGAAACCGCGCAACGAGCTTCGGCACGCAGCTCTGGTGGAACTGGACCCTTGACCGGGAGCGGTACCCGGGGTGGGAGGAACTGGTGCGGGACCTGGGAAGGGACGGCGTGAAAGTGATGACCTACGTGAACTCCTTCCTGGCCGACGTTTCGGAGCGGAATCAGCCGGGGACGAGAAATCTCTTTCGCGAGGCGGACGACCGGGGCTATCTCGTGAAGGACGGCAATGGCAAGCCCTACATGATAAAGAACACGAGCTTCTCGGCGGGCCTCGTGGACCTCACGAATCCCGCCGCGCGGAAATGGCTCAAGGAGGTTATCCGCCGCGAGGTTGTCGCGAGGGGAGCCATGGGGTGGATGGCCGACTTCGGCGAGGCACTCCCCATGGACTCGGTCCTGCACTCCGGGGAACCGCCCTCTGCGTACCACAACCGGTATCCCGAGGAATGGGCGCGCCTGAACCGCGAGGTAATCGACGAGACGGGCCGCGGGAACGACTACCTGTTTTTCAGCCGATCGGGATACCGGAGGAGCCCGGCGTATTCCACCCTTTTCTGGCTGGGTGACCAGCTCGTGACCTGGGACCGCCATGACGGCATCAAGACCGCCGTCACCAGCCTCCTGAGCGGCGGCATCTCCGGGTTCAGCCTCAACCACAGCGACATCGGAGGCTACACCACGATCACCCACTGGCTGAAGAACTACCACCGGAGCAGGGAGCTCATCATGCGATGGATGGAACTGAACGCCTTCACCACGGTGTTTCGCAGCCACGAGGGCAACATCCCCGGCGCCAACATCCAGGTGTATTCGGATGAGGAAACCATGGCCCATTTCGCCCGGTGCGCGAAGCTGTACCGCGCGTGGAAGGCGTACCGAAAGGACCTGGTGCGCCAGGCGGCGGAGACGGGACTCCCCGTGGTCCGCCATCCCTTCATCCATTATCCCGACGACCCCGAGGTATGGCGCCTCTCATACGAGCAGTTCATGGTGGGCGCCGACCTCATGGTCGCCCCCGTCCTGGATCCCGGCGAGGATACGGTCCGGGCCTACCTCCCCGGCGGGAAATGGGTGCACCTCTGGACGGGGAAGGAATACGACGCCACGGCCGGCGGAATACGGGTGTCCCTCCCCGCGCCATCGGGCAAGCCCTGCGTGCTCTACGCCGCGGGTTCCGAGGCGGGGCGGGAACTGGTGCGAAATCTCACGCGGGAAGGGTTGCTCCGGGAGGAGGTCGCGAGGTGAATCATCATTCTTACATGACTCAACTACCCCGTTTCTCCTTGAATGAAACCAGGTAGACGCGGGAACCACTTCAATGATACGCGAGGTATAACCGATGAAAAAAGCTTTGATTATTATCGCCGCGATTCTGCTCCTGCTCATCCTGCTTCCCTTCCTGACGGGGAATCTCGAGGTGAAAGAACTGAATGACGATGTTCGAAAGGAACTCGACCTCAGGTTCATCAGGCTTACCGACGGCATGGTCCACTATGACGTCGCCGGTCCCGAAAGGGGCGAGGTCGTCGTGCTGGTCCACGGCAACGCGGCGCCCGACTTCTCATGGGACCGGAACGTGAAGGCCCTTACCGACGCCGGGTTCCGCGTCGTCCGGTACGATCTCTACGGGTTCGGCTTCTCGGACCGCCCCGACACCGCCTATTCCCGGGAGCTCTACGACCGCCAGCTCTCGGAACTCCTGGCAAAGCTCGGCATAGGGGGACCGATACGCCTCGTGGGGACCTCCCAGGGAGGCAGCATAGCCGTGTACTTCGCGGCGAACCATCCTGACCGGGTGAAACGGCTGGCCCTGCTCTCCCCCTTCATCAACGTCCTGCCCATGAAGGCGATCATCGGCCTGGTCAAAATCCCCGGCATAGGCGATTACATCGGCCGTGTCGCCCTCGACCGGATCAATCTCAACTATCCGAACAAGGTATTCGCTGACACGGATGCCATCCCGGAAGACTACACGAAAAAGTACCGCGAGCAGCTCGCCTACCGGGGCTTCAAGCGCGCCAGGCTCTCGAACCTTCGCGGCGACTCCCTCGCCGACTTTACGCCGCAGTACGAGACCGTGGGGAGGTCCGGAATACCCGTGCTTCTCACCTGGGGCACGGCGGACAGGGTGATAATGGAAGATTCGATCGCCAACATTAAAAGGGCCCTTCCAAACATGGAATACCATGAAATCGACAGGGGCGGACACCTTGTCCATTACGAGAACCCCGAGAAGGTGAACGATATCCTGGTACGGTTTCTCAGGCGATAAAGTCCCTCCCGGGGCGGGGTATCGCATCCGGGAAGTGAGCAATGGCAGGGAACTGCATCTCGTCCTGCCCCGCTCAGTCATCCATTGAAGACGCCGCTGACGCCCGGGACGATGATAACGGACGCCGCGGGGTCGGAGCAGATGCGTGCCAACCTGAAGGACCTTGAAAAAATGGCGGAGGACCTCGAGGAGAGTATCGATTACTTCAGGACGGATTGAGCCCGGGCGCCTTCCTGGGCCCGGATTTTTTTTCTTGACACATCCGGGTACGGCGCCAATAGATACAAACCGTCGCCATTCTCCCGGTGTGTAACAAATACAAAAGGCGAGTTGATACCGATGAATACCGACTGGCATCTGCTATCGAACATGGACGGCGGCGCCACCGGGGAGATTTCCGCGGACATCATCATCGGGCCGGATTCCCTCTGGTTCGACGGCCATTTCCCCGGTTTCCCGGTCCTTCCGGGGATAGCACAGCTCGGGATGGTCTTCGACGCGCTGAAGGAATATCTGGGCCAGGAAGAAAACGATGCCCATATCTCCGGCGTTTCCAGGGTGCGGTTCCGTCAGCTTATCCGGCCGGGGGACGCCATAACAATCACCGCGTCCCCTGAAGGCGCCAGTCCCGGACGTTACAGGTTCAGGGTCATGGCCGGCAATCAGATCGCCTGCAGCGGAATCATGGATCTCGCCCCGGGTGAACGCTAATCAGTGAACGGCAGTGAGCATATACAGGAGGCTACCAAATGGCGCGAAAAGAAACAGTGCTCCGCGTCGCGGAGATTCTGATCGATGAACTGAAGCTCGAGGACGTGACCCCCGAGACCTTCAATCCCGATCTCGACCTTGTCGACGAACTGGGCATCGACAGCATGGACCTTACGACCGTGGTCCTCGTCCTTCAGGACGAATACGGCATAACCATCGACGAGGACGACTACCCCAAGCTGAAAAATGTCTCATTAATCGCTGAATATATCGAAGAAAAGTTGAAGGAAAAGTGACCCATTATTATACTATCGGTATGAGCGTCGGCAAATGCCGGAAGGCACCATGAATCGAACGAACACCGGTAAAACAAAGGCTCCGGTAGCGGGCACCAGGTTCTCTGAACTCATCGCGGACCCCGAGGTGCGCCGGCGCTGGGAAAAGGTAAGGAAATACTTCTTCCTCCGCGAGTCCACCTACGATATGACGAACCGGTGCAACATCCGGTGCGACGGATGCTACTACTACGAGGGGGACAAGCAGTTCGCCAGGGAAAACGGCGATGTCGGTGAATGGCGTTCCCTGATGGAAGCGGAGAAGGAGCGCGGCATCACCTTCGTCGTCCTGGCGGGGGCGGAGCCGTCACTCGTGCCCCACCTGTGCCGCGCCTGCTACGACGTACTGCCCCTCGGCTGTATCGCCTCCAACGGATTCAAGCTGATCCCCGAGGATATCGGGTACAAGATCCATATATCCGTCTGGGGAAACGACGACACGAGCCGCCGGGTTCGAGGCGCGAAGGATCTCCTGAAAAAGCAGATCGAAAACTACCGCGGCGACCCCCGGGCCGTTTTCGTCTACACCTTCACGCGGGAAAACATCGACGAGATCTATGACGTGATGGAACCTCTCGCCGCCGCCGACTGCAGGGCAACCTTCAACGTCTTTTCTTCCCCGGTGGGCTATACGGGGAGCCTTCGCCATGACAGGGAGTCTCTCGGGAAAACGAGGGAAACCATGTACGATGTGCTTCAGCGGTACCCGCGCCATCTGCTCTTTTCCCCCTACAGCATCGTTGCCCACACTCATGATCTGGGGCTTCACGATCTCTATTCCTGTTCCTACCCACGCATGAACCCGTCCACGGACATCGGTTTGGGCAGGTCCTTCCGGCAATACCGTACCGACCTCTCCTGGGACCGCGATGTGTCCTGCTGCGTGCCCGATACCGATTGCGCGGACTGCCGGCACTACGCGGCGGGAAGCGCCGTGGTCACGGCCCGGCTCTACCGCCACGCATCGGACCCGGAGTCCTTCAGGGCCTGGCTCGATTACGTGGACACCTACCTCGCGGTCTGGGTCATGGGATATGAGAAAGACAAAAACCTTCTTGAACGGATGACACCGCCGCCGGGATTCAATCTCTGATCGATTCCCCATTCACCGCCGCACCGTCGAGAAGAACACGAGGAGTCTACAATGAATACTGTCAGTTCACTGCTTGATAAAGAGTGGTATGACCGATATAAAAGGATATCGAAGCTCAATATCCGCAGCTCGATCTACGATGTGACGAACCAGTGCAACCTCCGATGCAAGGGCTGTTTCTTCTTCTCTTCTGACGAACACAAGAAATCGCCCGACGAGCCCGACATCGGGAAATGGGAGGAATTCGTCGAGAAGGAAAAGGAGCGGGGCGTCAACCTGGCGATACTGATCGGGGGCGAGCCGACCCTTCACATGGACAGGATCGAGGCCTTCTACCGTCGGCTTCCCACCTACTGCGCCACCAACGGCATCATCAAGGTGCCGCGGGACCGCTTTCCGGACATGATGGTGGGGGTCTCGCTCTGGGGCGACGAGGAGGACGAAAAGATGCTGAGGGGAAGAGACACCTTCAGCATATCGCGGAACAACTACGAGGGCGATCCCTACACCTATTACCTCTACACCATCACGCCCAAGCAGATCGGCAAAACCGAGCTGATAATACAAAAGATCAGGGACGCCGGGCTCAAGGTCCATATGCAGCTCCTTTCCAATGACGAGGGAGTCGACGGGTTTTCCTGGACCGACCAGGAGCTCGCGGATCTGCGAAGGGAAATGGACGAAATGCTCGACCGCTACCCAGACACGGTCATCTCGTCGAAATACTATCACGAGATCATCACCACGGGCATGATGCTGGGTCGCCGCTTCGGCTGGATGGAGTGCCCCTCGGTCACCAAGCCGATGGACAGGCGCAACCCGGAGCCGAAACGGCTCATAGGATTCATCCGCTGGGCCGCGGACCTGAAGACCATGCACCGGTGCTGCACCTCGGAAACGCGCGACTGTTCCACCTGCAAGGACGGCGCGGCCCACATGAGCTGGGTCATGGTGAACAAGCGGGCCCACATGCGCTCGACGAAGGACCTCCAGAACTGGATCGAGGTCTACGAGATGTTCGCGAAGCTCTACAAGTTCATTCCCTGGTAGGCCCCCTCTTCATGGTGACGACATGACCCCGGACACGGACCGTTCACGACCCGTCATCCTCGGCTACGACATGGTTTCCCCCCTGGGAGCGGAGATGGATGCACAGTGGAACCGCGCCGCCACCGGTGAAAGCGGCGTCGGAGAGCTGACGCGGTTTCCCGTAGGTGATGATTTCCCCGTGCGGATCGCGGGGCAGGTCGGCGAGATCGACCTCTCCCCCTTCCCCTTTCTCTCGCCGCGGGAAATGGCTCACTGGAGCTCGCCAATTTTCCCTCACGCGATGCTCACCGTCCACCGGGCCCTCACGGCGAGCGGCCTCGAGATATCCCCGGAGATCGCCCCGCGGATCGGCATCACCTTCAGCTCCGCCGTGGGGGGCCTCGACGCCGTGATCGCCGCGGACCGGCTCATGGTCAGTGACGGGAAAACGCCCCATCCCTTCACGAACCCGAATTCCTGCATCAACATGGTGGGAGGGAAGATATCGATGCTGACGAAGGCCACGGGGCCCATCGCCGCCACCATCACGGCGTGCGCCACGGGCGCCACCTCCCTCATCATCGGCTCCCTTTTTCTCAAGGAGGGGATCGCCGACGCGGTGATCTGCGGCGCGGTGGATTTTCCCCTGGTGGAGCCCATCGTGGCGGGATTCGCTTCGATGAACGGGGCCTACAAGCATAAAAAGGATCGCCCCGAACCGCCTGCCGCGGCGAGCCGTCCCTTTTCCATCGACCGGAGGGGATTCGTCGTGTCAGAGGGGTCCGGCGCCGTCATCATCGCGACCCGGGAGTTCGCCCGTGCCCACGGCCTCGGGTGGAACTTCGAGATCGCGGGGTGGAGCATGACCTCCGACGCGCACCACTTCGTGGCCCCGAACTTCGATACGGTCACCCGGTGCATCTCCGAGAGCATCGTCCGCGCCGGCATATCCCCCGGCGACGTTGACGCGGTTAACGCCCACGGGACCTCGACGAAGATCGGCGACACCGTGGAGTACCGCGCCCTCGAGGCGGTCTTCGGGAAAAATATTCCTCCCGTATCCGCGAACAAGTCGCTCACGGGCCACGCCATGGGGGCCTCGAGCGCCATCGAGTCGATCCTTGCCATGGAAGGAATGCTGCGGGGCGCGGTTCTCCCCACCATCAACCACACGCCGGACCCGGAGATTCCCCTCGACTGCGTGGCCGAGGGATCGCGAAAACTCGGCCAGGAGTTCGTGCTGAAGAACTCCTTCGGCTTCGGGGGGTGCAATTCCTGTGTGGTGTTCCGGCGGGTGGGGTGAACCCCGTCACCACTCCTTTTTGAGAAGATCCGCCGCCTCGCCCATCATCTCCTCGCCCTTGAGGCGTGTCAGCTCCTCCGGGGACTCCTGGAAACGTTCCATGGCGTTGAAAAATCGGTCGAGGACGTCCCCGCCGTGGGTCGGGATAAGGAAGATGTGGGTGTGGGGAATCCGCCTCCCCCGGGCGTACATGCAGACCATGTCCGGGCTGAACGCCGCCATCATCCTCCCCGCCACCTTCTTCGCGAGGATGAAGAGACTCGCGGTCTCCTCGTCGGTCATCTCCTGCCACCAGGGGACGTGGCGCTTCGGTATCGCCAGGCAGTGCCCCTTCGAGTAGGGATGGATATCCAGTATCACCATGGAGAGTTCGTCCTCCATGATGACCCGGGCCGGCTTTTTCCCCGCGACGATGTCGCAGAACACGCAGTCCTGGTTGCTCACTATATCCTGGCTCCTTGTCGTGTGATGCGGAAGGCTCCGTCACCCGCCGGCAATCGCATGGTGCCATCGCCGCCGCGGCGGTGTCAACCAGTATCCTGCACGGGTTTTTAAGTTGTTGATTATTTTACACCTCCCCGTAGCATCGGTCGATGATGATCGCAACCATCGAACCCGGCGGGCGGCACGCCCGCAGCGCGGCGTGAACAAGCCGGACAACGCCACATCCCGGGCAGCCTATCCTGGCCTCCCGTCTTCCCTCGTTTCCGTGGGCTTTCTCGTGGCCGCCCTTTCAGTTACCGTGTTACTCTTCGGGGCCGATTCGACCCAGGGTCCGGCCCAGGTCTCCCTTACATTGAGCGGCTTCTTTGCCGCCGTGGTGGCCCTCCTGCGGGGCGTGAAATGGGAGCGCCTCGAGGCGGGGATACTAAAGTCAATCGGCGACGTCACCAAGGCCGTCCTCATCCTGCTCCTCATCGGCGCCCTCATCGGGGTCTGGATCCTCGCCGGGGTTGTTCCCACGATCATCGTCTGGGGGCTGAAGATACTGCGGCCTTCCCTCTTCCTCTTCGCCGCATGCGTGGTCTCCGGCATCGTCTCGCTGTCCACGGGAAGCTCCTGGTCCACGGCGGGAACGATCGGCGTGGCCCTCATCGGGATCGGCCAGGCCGCGGGGATCGACGCGGGGATGACCGCGGGGGCCATCATTTCCGGCGCCTATTTCGGGGACAAGATATCCCCTTTTTCCGAAACAACGAACCTGGCCTCGTCCATGGCGGGAAGCGATCTCTTCGATCATATCCGCCACATGCTGTACACCACGACCCCGGCCGTCGTCATCGCCCTGGGGGTATATCTCTTCCTCGGCCTTCGGGGACCGGCGGGAGCCGACTCCGCCCATATCGCCGTCATCACCGCCACCATCAACGCAGGCTTCAACACCTCGCTTTTCCTTCTCATCCCCCCGGCCCTCACCATCGCGGTGATGGTGAAGCGGGTTCCGGCCATACCCGCCATCATGTGCGGCATCGTCATGGGGCTTCTCTTCTGGCTGATCTTCCAGCGCCACCATCTCTCCCTGCCGGCCGGTACCGGAGCGGCGGACCAGGCGGCCCACGTTATCCGGATGGCCCTGAAGACCGCCGCCTCGGGTTACCAGGCCGCCACGGGGGTTCCCGAGGTCGATGCGCTGTTATCGAAGGGCGGCATGTCCGCCATGCTCAGCACGATCTGGCTCATCCTCTCTGCCATGTTCTTCGCGGGCGTCATGGAGGGAAGCGGCATGCTCCACGCGATCGCCCTCGCGGTGCTGAAGCGGGTCAGGAGCACGGGTAACCTGATCGCCGCCACCCTGGGCACCTGCGTCCTGACGAACATCCTCGCATCCGACCAGTATCTTTCCATCGTGATCACCGGTCGAATGTACCGCGAGGTCTACGAGGAGCGCGGCCTTGAAATGAAAAACCTGTCAAGGGCCCTGGAGGACGGGGGAACCCTCACTTCCCCTCTCGTGCCCTGGAACACCTGCGGCTCTTTCATGGCCTCATCCCTGGGCGTCGCGACCTTCGCCTACCTGCCCTACGCCATAATGAACCTGGTTACACCCCTCATATCCGCCCTTTACGGATACACCGGTCTCACCATCGCCCGGCGTCGCGGCGTCGGGGAACACGCGTCGCAGGCCGGTGCCACGGAAGGAAAAAAGCCCTGAAATTTTTCTTGTGAATATTACTGCCATGTCAAAGAATGGCCTACTTTTGGATCGAAAGGATCGCCCCTGAAACGGCATAACGTCAAGCAATGAAAGCTCCGAAAAACAGACGCGTCTTCGTTATCGGCTACGGCGCCGCCACACCCCTGGGGAGCACATTCCCAAAATCGTGGGAGCGCGCCGTCCGGGGAGAGGCCGGATTCAGGAAGGTAACGCGATGCAGGGTTGATTCGCTATGCGATGTCGTGGGGGAAATTCCCGACTGGGACCCCCATGCCCTGGATTTCGCGGACGAAAAGGAGATCTACAACTGGAACGCCGACTTCGTCCTTCTCACCATGGCGGTATGCCAGGAAGCGATACGGCACGCGGGCCTGGAAATCAACGGCGAGACGGGCCCGCGCACCGCGTGCCTGATCGGCTCGGCCCTGAACGGCTCCGACGCCTACCGCGTGGCCATGGACAACTACCTGAACAGGGGCCCCCTCAAGGTGAGTCCCTACCTGCTCCCGAACCTCTGCGCGAACCTCCCCTCGGGCAAGGCGGGAATGCTCCTCGGGTTCACGGGTCCCATATTCTCCCCCGAGGGGGCCTGCGCCTCGGGCAACCACGCCATCGGCATCGGCGCCCGGATGATCCGGGACGGCGACGTTGACTTTGTCCTGGCCGGCGGCGTTGACACCTGCATCATCCCCGAGATCATTCACGGGTTCGAGAACATGAACGCCACCATCAGGGTCAAACCCGGGGACCGCGCCCACGACGACCCGACCATGGCGTCGCGCCCCTTCAGCGCCGACCGCAGGGGATTCGTCCTCTCCGAGGGCGCCGGGGTCCTCGTTCTCGCTGCGGACGAGGCGGTGGCATCGTACGGCCTCGAGGCCAAGGCGGAGGTTCTCGGCGTGGGATGGAATTCCGATGCCCACCACTTCACCCGTCCAAACAGGGATACCATCATTCTCGCCATGCGGATGGCCATGGAGGACGCGGAGCTTTCCCCCGCCGACATCCAGTATGTCAACGCCCACGGCACTTCCACGCCGAAGGGTGACGCCACGGAGATCGAATGTCTCAGGGAGGTCTTCGGCCCCCTGACGGAAAAGATCCCCGTTTCATCCAACAAATCCCAGATAGGACACACCCTGGGGGGCGCCGCCTCCATCGAGGCGGCCTTCGCCATCGAGGGCATGCGCCGGGGAATCATCCTCCCCACGGTAAACCATGTTCCCGATCCGCATTTTGACGGCATCGACGTGGTGCCGAACGCCGCGCGTAAGCAGTCCCACGAGATCATCCTCTCCAACGCCTTCGGTTTCGGGGGCACGAACTGCTGCGTCATCTTCAGGGGCGTGTAGCGTGAAACCGAAGCCCTTTCGTCCCGTACCCTTCGACGATGACGCCCGATTCGTCCGGGACGCGACCACGGGAGTGGTGTGGCACCGCTGCCCCCACCGGACCCTCTACGCCGACACGGACCGCTCCGAGGTCGTTTACCATTCCAACTACCTTCGGTACTTTGAGCTCGGCAGGGCGTCCCTCATGCGGGACGCGGCCTATCCCTACCGGGAGATCGAGGAGAGCGGGTTCGTCTATCCCATCATCGACCTGGGCATCACCTTTCACGCGCCCCTCTATTACGATGACCCGATATGGATCCATACGCGCCCCATCGCCCTTGAGCGCGTGCGCCTCACCTTCGACTATCTTATCTCCCACGCTGAGACCGGCAGGCTCATATGCCGCGGTTTTACGAAGCACTGCGCCCTCAACAGGAAGGGACTCCCCGTCGCCGTTGACGAAAAGACCGTGCACCTATGGAAGACCTTTCCGAGATGACGTCGCCGCGGCGGACACCGGTCGCCATCGGCATATCAGACTACATCCGCGATCACGTGTTCCGGGACCGCGCCGTCTACCCCGCCGTCGAGGCGATGCGACTCCTCGCGGGATCGACCCTCGATGCGTTTCCCTCCATGCCCGTGACGGCAATCAAGGACGCGGATTTTCCCCGCTTCCTCGAAGTTCCACGGGACGTTTCATCGATCGACGCGTTTTATGAAATCGGCAACAGGGACGCAGGCATCATCTCGAAATTGACAACCCTGCGGAGATCGGGCATCACCGCCATCACCCGCGCCGTGGAGCATGTCAGCATTGTCTTTCCCGGCGAGGTCCCCCCTGCCGTCGAACCCCCGCTGGACGTGGCCCTCGGCCTTGAGGGTATCTGCGCCACCCTTGAGAAGGATCGGATATACGGCGAGCTGGTTCCCTTCGGCCCGGCGTACCGCACCATCGAGTCGCTTCACGTTTCCCGTGAGGGAGCCGTCGCCGTCGTCAACGGGGGAACTGCAGACGCGCCCGGGGAACCCCTTGGATCGCCCTTTCCCCTCGATGCCACGTTTCACGGGGCATGCGTCTGGGGCCAGCGCTACGCGGGCATCGTGGGATTCCCGGTGCATCTCGATCTCCGGATAATACGGAAAAAGACACGGGCCGGCGAAGCCTACTTCTCCCGGGTTATCCCCGTATCGGCCGACGGCGGCACCCTGAACTTCGATCTCTGGATATATGACTCCGCCGGTACCCTCTGCGAGGAGGTCCGGGGCCTGCGCATGCGGGACGTGAGCGGCGGCACGCTTCATCCACCGAAATGGATACGTGCCGAAGAAGGGGAACCCCTCGGGGCGATACGATCCCTCTGCCGGGACCTCAGCGTCATTGAACTCGGGTCACTGACCGCGCCCTGCGCGGGAATACTTTCAGAAACCGAACTCTCCCGGTTCAACGACATGCGGGAGAAACGCCGCAGGAGTTTCCTCGGGGCGAGGATGGCGCTGAAGACCATCGCCCGCAGGATGCCCGGCGGCGACCGCTCCGAGGCCCCTTCCCTCCTGACCACGATGCATCCCGACGGACGGCCCCGCTGTCCCCTCCCCGACGGAAGCGAACCCTTCTCCTCCTCGGCATCCCACGATTCACGCTTCGCCGTGGCGGCCATAGCCGATCAACCTGTCGGCATTGACGTTGAGCTCATTTCCGAAAGGGTACTGAAGGGAAGAAAGCTCTACATGTATGAAGAGGAGCTCGCCCTGGTCGCCGGTCATTCCCTGGGTGAAACCGAGGCCTCGACTCGCATATGGAGCATCAAGGAGGCCGTGGCCAAGGCCCTGGGCTCGGGGTTGCCCGAGTCGTGGCGGAGTGTCATCGTACGCCATATCGCCGCTGATTCAAGCCGCTACACCCTCGGGGGTGAAACCAGGGAAAGGGAAGCGCACCACGCCGAAGTCGAGGGCCATCTCTTCACCCTCTGCCTGCTGGATTAAAACGGACCGCCGGAACCGATACGGGATTATCCTTGAAATTATTTTCCCGCTTCTGCAGTGTGGGCCTGACGGACCGGCGTGCCGGCGTGCCGGCGTCACATTCCACCGGGAATGAGGAAAAGATGCAATGAAATTTCTGCTTATCATGATTATCGCATACGTGGCCGGTTCCGTCAATTTTTCCATTATTCTTTTCAGGCTTCTCGGCAGGGACGATCCGAGAAAAAGCTTCAGCGGCAACGCAGGGACCACCAATGTCTACCGCCTGGCGGGTCCCGGGTGGGCCGTCCTTGTCCTTCTCCTTGATGTGGGGAGGGCCGTGGCCGTGGCCCTCCTGGCGGTAACAACACTCACGGCGGGCCAGGCGCCATGGGCGGGACTCGCCCTGGTGGCGGGGAACCGCTTCCCCTGCTTTCACCGCTTTGAAGGGGGGAAGGGGGTGGCCAACTACCTCGGCTTTTCAGCGGTCATCACTCCCGTCGGCGCGGCACTCGCATGCGGCGCATGGGTGCTGGTCTATATCGCCACACGGGCCCCCTTCATCGGATCCTTCGCAATGGTCGGCGTCCTCGCCTTCGCGACCATGGCGGCCTCCGGCTTCGCTTCCGGTGCGGTCATCGGCGCGGTCCTCACCGCCCTCTTCATCATCCTGAACCACTGGAAGAATATCGAGGCGTGGCGCGGGAACGTGAAGGGGGATGAAGAAAGCGACGATGAAGACGAAGACCGCCTCATGAAGGATTGAGAAGCTTCTCCCCCTGCATGATCCTCCGGTCCCTGGCTATCCGTTTTACGAGACCGGCAAGGACGCTGCCGGGGCCCGACTCGATAAATAGGGCAGCGCCGGCGTCCCGGGCGGTCAGCACCGAGCGCTCCCATTGCACGGGATTGTAAAGCTGGAGCACCAGTTTCTCCCGTATCCGTTCGGGGTCCCCCTCGATCTCGCCGGTTACATTATCGATGAAGACGAGGCGCGGTGGAGTAAATTTTAAGTCCCTCAGGAAGACCTCGAATTCCCCGGCAACGGGCTTCATGAGTGATGAATGAAATGGTCCCGCCACATTGAGCTCCAGGGCCTTGCCCGTTCCCCGGCGGTTGATCTCCTCCACGGCCCTGTCCACCGCCGCCGCCTCCCCGGATATGACCACCTGGGAAGGTGAATTGAAATTGACCGTTTCAAGCACCTGTCCCTCCGCGCATTCCGCCATGGTGCCGCGAAGAGATTCGGGGTCCGCGCCGATCACCGCCGCCATCTTACCCGGCGTGTCCGTCACCGCCGACTCCATCAGCTCCCCGCGGCGCCGCACGATCCGTACCGCGTCTTCGAAGTCAATCACGCCTCCGTGCACCAGGGCGGCGTACTCTCCCAGGGAATGTCCCATGACGATATCGGCTTTTTCCCCCCGGTCGTCGAGGCCCCTGGCGAAGGCGACGCCCATGACGAGGAGCGCCGGCTGAGCATTGGAGGTTCTCGTAAGCTCTTCCTCGGGGCCGCTGTCAATAAGCTCTCCCAGGGAAAAGCCGAGGATGCCGTCAGCCTCGATGAAGAGCTCGCGCTGGCTGTCGCTCAGGCCGCCCAGGCGCCCCCTCATCCCCACGGACTGCGAACCCTGGCCCGGAAACATGTAGACCGTTTTTTCTCCCATCCTTTCCTCCCGCTCTTTCAGGTTTCTCCGTTTCCGTTAAAATGCCGTTCTATGGCGTCGCGGTCGTATTTACCCGCCGATGTGGAAGGCATCGTGGCCACGACCCTTATTCGCCGCGGCATCTCATAGGGTTCCAGGGACCCGACACAGAGCTCTCTGATGCGCGCTTCGGTACCGTCCGTCTCGACGATTGCGGCAATGGCGGTTCCACGTCCCGTTTTGCCAGGATGCGAAAAGACAAAGGCGTCCCGTACACCCTCCAGGCGCTTGATCCTGTCCCGCACGTCCTGGAGATCAACCCGTTTCCCTCCGACCTTGACAACGCTGTCCGCCCGGCCGAGGAGCGTAAACCGGCCGTCCTGTGCCGCCAAGGCACGGTCACCCGTGATGAAAAACCCATCAGCGTCAAGGGGAAGTTCAGGAGACAGGAAGGGTGACTGCACGGAAAGGAGATCGTGCCGTATCCTCCACCTCACCGGTTCGAATGGCTCCAGGAGGTCCCGCCCCGCGGCGGAGGACCTGCAGGCGATTCCCCCGGTCTCGGTAGAGCCGTAGATCTCCTCCACGGCGACGCCGGTTTCACGGTAAAACGCAGAGGCGTCCTCCGGGTCAAGGGGGCCCGCCGATGAAAAGGCGAGCCTGAGTTGATTCGCGGGTATCCGGATGCCGTTCAGGCTGCGATAGTGAACCGGCACGCTCACCAGCACTGTGGCGCCTCCCTCACCGACTGCGGAGCATATCTCGCCGGGGAAAAGACGGGTTCCTTCCATCACCGTAGACCCGGCCAGAAGGGGAATCAGCACCGTGAACAGCAACCCGTAGATGTGGTAGGGGGGGACCGTGGCGGCGACGAGATCGTCGCCGCAGATACCGTATTTCCGGAACTGGAACAGCGCCTCGCCGATCATTGCGGAAGCGGTCTTCGTCCATATCCTGGGCCTGTCGGTGGAACCGCCCGTGAAAAGCGTCAGGAAAATCGAATCCATATGGCGGGCCACGGAGGGAACCCACGCACCCCGCGCCGGGGGAACCGCGTCCACACCCGCGGGAAGCTCGATCGAAGGGTCTGCGATCGCGTGATTGAACCGGATCGCCTCGCGGGTTTCGCGCAGTGCCCGCGCCGAGAGGGCGTGGGGCAGGACGCAAACGGGACCTCCCGCGAGGGAGGCCAGCACCGCCGCGGCAATCATGCCGCGGTCCTCGGTGCAGAGGCACACCGGCTCATCCTTCCCCAGGGCATGAAGAAAACCACCGGCGTAATCGTAAAGTTCTCCGCGGGTGCGGGTTCCGGAAACAAAATCACGTGCCGGGTCATCCGGGACCGCCATGAGGCGCTCCAGCATCAGCTCCGTATCCTTCACGTTCCGGTTATTCATACCGTACACTCCGAACCGGTTTTGGCAATGGAAGGGGACCCCGCGCCGGGCTCAAAATTCCTCCTCGCCCTCACGAATGAGGGCAGATGGCGCAGGAGATACAGGAGGCTCCACCGGTGCTGCCAGAGACGCCGTGTGAACCTCCTTCGCCAGCGCGGGCTCGAATAAAAGCGCTTCACGTGCCGGTTGTAAAGCTCATCCAGCCGTTCCCTCGACGCGATACCGCGTGGAACGAAGACGAAATTGAGGCAGTTCATCTGCTCCCAGTCGTTTTCCAGGGTTCCTTCTTTCTCAATGCCGTTCCAGATGGGAGCGCCGGGGAAGGGGGTAAATTTAGCCATGTTCATGTCGTCCAGGTCCAGGGAGATGACAAAATCACTCGTCGCGCGGATCGATTCCTCGGTCTCCCCGGGAAGTCCCATCATGAAAAGACCCTTGGCGCGGAGTCCCCGCCTCCTGACGCGCGCGACGGTGTCCCTCACCTCTTCGAGGGAAACCCCTGACTTGTGGCGTTCCAGGATATCCTGGTCCGCCGATTCGATCCCCAGGGAAACCATGAGGCACCCGGCCTCTTTCAAGAGACGGAGGAGTTCATCGTCCGCGTGGCCCACCCTGACGGCGCAGTTGAACTGCATGCCCAGGGGACGGGAGACGAGGGCGCCGCAGAGCTCCTCGATGCGTCCGCGATTCAGGGTGAAGAGATCGTCGTAGATATTCACGTGCCGCACGCCGAATCGGGAGCGCAGGTACTTCATGTGCTCGTAAATATACCCGGCGGAATTGTACCGGAATCCCCTCCTGAATACTGAGCGGTCGCAGTAGGAGCACTGGTAGGGGCACCCGCGGCTCGTGATCATCGTTGCCCCGGGCGCGCGTATGTAGCTGAAGAGGGGCAGGTTATAGCCCCCGGGAAACCCCGGGAGCTTCTCGTAGGCCGGGAAGGGAAGCGTATCGAGGGACGCGATATGTGCGCGCGGAGGATTCGTAATGGCCTTCCCGCCGTCGCGCCAGGCGAGGCCATCGATCGTTTTCGGGTCCATACCCCCGGCGAGCTCCGTGACGGTTTCCTCCCCCTCGCCGATACAGAGATAATCGATATCGCCGTGCCCATCCAGCAGGGATCCTCCCATGGCTGAAATATGGACCCCACCGAATAGGACTGTCACGCCGGGGCGCTTCTTCTTGATGATCGATGCCAGCCGGTACCCATCGTTGAAGCCGGAGGTGGTGGCGGAAAAACCCACCATGTCAGGTTCAAAGCAGAGGATGATGCGCGCGTTCTCCTCGCTCCCCGGCACCGCGCCGGGTCCCAGGCAGTCATGCACGTAGACCCTGTGTCCTTCCCGCTCGAGATAGGCGGCGATCGAGATGAGCCCGATGGGCGCCATCCTGTTTGCCACGGCGGCGAGGTCTTGTTTCCCCCTGATCCAGTTCGACCCTGCGGGATGTACGAGGACGATTCTCATGGTCATACGTCATGGGAGAAAGGGCCCGCCGTGTCAAGGATTATCCCGCCCTTGAAGGCTTCCCGCGTCGTCGGCTCCCGTCAGAAATGAACGCCCGCGGAAACCTCGCCACCCACCTCGTGGTGCGCCGCATGGCGCTTGCCGCTGAAATAGGCAAGGTAGGGATAATGCACGGGGAGCACCCTTCCCAGGTTCAGGCTCGTGTAGGCATAGGTGATATTCACCCCCAGGGTGATCGGGAAGTAGCGGTTTAACGAAAAGTGGGGGCCCAGGCCGCAGCGGATGGTGTAGCCGTTGAAACGCGTGGTGTTGAACCGCCGGGTATTGGTCACATTGGCCAACTCCGCTGGCAGGTAGGGGTCCTCTCCGTAGGGACCCGCGGCGCCGAGCATGCGGTAGGCCAGGAACCGGGCATGGCGGAGCGCCGCGGCGGCCCGCAGTCTGCCGGAGAAAACCTGCCCGGCCGTTGCATAAAAATTTACAAGCAGGTTCATTATATTGCTCCGGGGGCTGAAGATGAGGTTCACCACCGGCCCCGCGGTCCAGTAATGGTAGCTCATGAGCCGTCCCCGGAACAGCTCATACCCGTCGACGCGGGAATAGTAGGAGCTGTCGTCCACGATAACGCTGTCCGTGAATTGGAACCCGTACCGACCCCTGATCCCGAATTTAATACCCGTGAAATCAAAGCCGCGTCGCTGGGCAAACTTTATCGCCGGGGGCATGATATCGATCTCACCGCCTCCGGACCCGAAAACATTGTACATCTGGTAATCCCGGGGAACCAGGTACGCCCTCAGGAGGTCGGCACGGTAGGCATTGAGAACCCTCTGCTCCCTGTCAAAGACGCCGAAGTCCGCACTGCCAAAACCGAAAAAACCGGCTATTCGCACCCAGGAGTCGTGGAATCCCCCTGTCTGTTTTTTTGCCTGGATTTCGGCATCCCCCGTGTCTTCGTCCTTCCTCGGGATGTACACCACCGTCCCATCGGCATATTCGATCCTGTCAATATCGCTCCGGGGTATTGTCCTTCCCACTCCTTCTCCCTCGGGTACATAGGTGATTTCCTCGCCGGTCACCCTGGTGACCGCGCCTCGTACGGTACTCCCGTCGATCCGCACCAGGGTGTCGAACCGCAGGTAGGCAACCCTGCCGTCGTCGTACAGTATCCTGGCCACTCTCCCTTTATCGACCACGTCAAAGGCCTTTTCACCCTCGGGATCGTACTCGATCTCCCGATCGCTTATCTGTATGATGGAACCCTTCAGAACGCTCCCGTCGTCGAGGAATATCTGGTCGGCGAAAGAAACGCCCGTGAAGAAAAAAAGCACCGCACTGATCATGCCAAAAAACCGTTTCATGCCCGGCCCCCTGAAGGTAATGATAGATTACTATATAAGATATAGTATAGACAGTCAATTATGACAATCAGTTCTTGATTCAATGAAAAATTTTTTCGGGTCCGGTAACGGGATATCTCACGTCATGTTAAAGCGGGCCTTGAGGAGCGAAGCGTACTTTTTCCCCACCGGGATGGGGGTTTCGTCATGGTTCTTCAGAAAAAGCATGTATTGACCGCCGATATAGTATTCCAGGGCTCCGACATGGCGGATATTGACCAGATATCGCTTGTGCACCCTTGAAAAGATATCACCCGGGACCCTTGCCTCTATCTCCTTCAGCAGCATGGGAATCTCAATATCCTCCGTTCCGGTGTGAACAATGGATTTCCTGCCGCACGAAGTGACATAGATGATCTCGGCGCAGGAAAGGATGTGATGCCTGCCGCCCTCCCTTAAGTTGACCAGCACATCCAGTCCATGGGTCGAGGGATGAACCTCAGCTTTTCGTGAACAGATAAATTTATCCACTGATCGATCAAACCGCTCGGCACTGAAGGGCTTGAGAAGATAATCGACGGCGCCGAGATCGAACGCGCGGAGTGCGTAGCGGTCATACGCCGTTGTGAAAATAACGTAGGGGATCCTGGACAGCCGCTCGATGACCTCTATCCCAGACATACGGGGAAGATGAATGTCCATGAACACCAGATCATATTCCCGGGAACTCAATTCCCGCAGCGCCTCATCGCCGCTCCTCGCTATTCCCGCCAGGCGAAGTTCCTGCCTTGTGAGCAAATACTCGGTAATGAGTTCTCTCGCCGGCGCTTCATCCTCCGCGATCAGCACCTCGTAGATATCATGTTCATGCATGACGTTTCTCCTCTCCCGTCCGCCTTCATGGGGGGACGGTCAATGTTGAATGACAGGCTCACGGCGACACCCTCCCCGCGGTATTCCTTCACCCTGACCGCGACTGCGCCGAAACAGTGTTCAAGTCGATTCCGGATATTCCCCAGGGATCGCGAAAAAACGGCCGATCCCGCAAGCCCCGGGCCGTTGTCCCGTACATCGACCGTGACTCTTTCCCCGTTACACTCTGCCATGACCTCGATGGCGCCCTCCCCTCCTCTCCGAAGCACACCATGTTTGAGGGCATTCTCGACAAGGGGCTGGATAATGAGGGGTGGGACACGTACGCTGCCGAAATCACCCCGCCGCTCCATTGTTACGGAAAGCGTGTCCCTGAATCGAAGCCCTTCGAACTCGAGGTAATTCACCACGAAGGACCACTCGCGGTCAAACGGGACAAGTGAGCGAAACGAGTGGTCAAGGATAAAACGGTAGTTATCCGCAAGCATCATGATGGCCCGGTCCGCCATGTCGGCATCCTTTCGTATCATCGCATGAAGCGTGTTGAGGGCGTTGAAAAGGAAGTGCGGGCTCATCCTCTCCTGGAGAAGCCGGTAACGCGCCTCCTCGTGCTCCCGCACCGTTTTCCGGAGCGTCACCAGCGTGCGCACGCGGGCAAGAAGCTCTTCCCGGTGGACCGGCTTGGCGAGATAATCGTTCGCGCCGTTGTCAAAACCCGCGAGGAGGTCAACCGGCCCATGACGGGCCGTCAGCATCATGACGGGAAGCTCATGAAGTGAAAATCGCTTTCTCAGCTCACGACAGAGCTCATGCCCCGACATGCCGGGCATCATGACGTCAACAAGCGCCAGGTCGAAAACCCCGCTTTCAAGACAGGCCAGGGCTTCCGCGCCCCCGCGGGCAGTCACCACGCGGTAAAGGGACCCCTCCAGGAACCTCTTTACCACCTCGAGGTTGACCGCGTCATCATCGACGATGAGTATGCTTCCCCCGTCGGGACTCCCTTCACCCCCGGCATCGCCGGAAACCGCGCACCCCCCACCATTCCGAACCATCGCGGCAGAGGGAACCCTTCCCCCTGGATGCCCTTCCCTGTCACAGGTCGGCAGCGTGAATATAAAGACCGAGCCCCCGCCGGGAGTTGATAGTATCCGGACCGAGCCCCCATGAAGTTCAATGATCCGGCGAACGATCGCCAGACCGATCCCTTCGCTCCCCAGGCAAAGCCCCGCGTCATCACTCCCCTTTTCATAGAGACCGAATATGGAGTGATGCTTTTCCGGATCGATCCCGGCCCCGGTATCGGACACGGACACCTCGGCCCATCCCCCCCCGGTTTCCTGCATGGATATGGTCACGCTCCCCGAGGCGGTGTGCTTGACCGCGTTCCCGAGGAGATTGTGAAGCACCTGCTGGAGCCGGTATTCATCAGCTGAGACCATGGGTCCCTTCGGATCTATCGCGTTCACGAACGCGAGGGGCTTCATCCCCGCAAGGGGCCGCGTGAGTCCGATCACCAGGTCGGCGACGACCCGCAGATCAACCGGCTTCCTGTCCAGCGGCGCCTCCCGGTACTTAAGCCGTGAATAGTCGAGAAGATCATTAACCATGACCGCAAGACGCCTGCCGCTCGCATTGATCATGTCGAGAACCGCATGCTCCTCGTCATTCCCTCCCCCGCCGCGCCTCTCTCTCATCGATTCCGTCAGACCGATGATGCCGTTCAGTGGTGTTTTCAGTTCATGGGACACCGCGGCGAGCAGGTCGTCCTTCATCCGGTCAAGATCCATGAGCCTCGCGTTCTTCATTTCAAGCTCATTGGTGAGGCCTTCGACCGCAGCTATTGATTTTGAAAAGCGCGCGGAAAGAAGAAATGCCTGTGAAAATATGAAAACGAAGAGGCCAAGGGGAACAAGGTAACCGGTCTGAATGAGCATGTTGTTCCTCAAAACGTCGTTGATCACGGTCGCGAATAACACGACGAATCCCGCCGCGAATGGAATCGCGCCCCCCCGCCTGCGCGTCATGGCGCGGGCAAGGACGGCAAGGCCGTAGCAACAGATAATGGTCGACAGCACCTGGTATACCTGGATCGTATGGGTGTAAATGCGGGGCGGCGTGGTGACGACAACGAGGGAGAAAGAACAGCCTATGGCCAGGATAACTCCCAGCGATTTCCGCCCGAACTCCCCGGGGAACAGGGAACGCATGAAAAGAAAAAAGACGGGCACGGAAGCGTAAAACGAAAGATACTCTGCACCGATCACGGCCCTCCAGGGCAGCCACTTCGCGAGATGAAGCACGTAGTACTCACCGGTCACCAGTATTCTCACGGCGATGAAAATGCAGAATATCCCGAAGAAGAGGTAGGAGCGATCCCTCCTTCGAAGGGCAAAGAGGAGAAGGTGGTAGGCGCCCATCAGCACGATGGAGCCGAAAAGAAAAAAATCGCGGGCCATTCTCACGTCCCTGCCCTCGCGGATGATGCTCTCCGTACCCAAGGATATCCTTTCCCACACGCCGCCCTTGCGATGATGGTAATTTGACACGTGAATCGCGATTTCTACCCTGCCCCCTTCCGGCACGCACTTGTAAATCGCGGGTCGATAGCCCGGGGAGGATGTATGCCGTGTCGCTCCCACTCGCCCCGCTCGCCCCATCGGCCTGCCGTTGACGAAAAGGGAATATGCCGTGCCGATTCCGTGTACCATCAGTGCGAGGCCCTCCCGGGGGGAGGAACCATTCTCCCGGGGAACAACAAGCACCATCCGGTAGGTGGCACATCCTTCACCCGCGGATGTGCCACCCCCGGCAAGGTGTCCGTTCCATATCCCCGGAACTTCTATGAATTCAGCCTTCCATGGAGTGAACGGCCGTCCCGGCTCAAGAAGCTTTCCCGGGTAAAATTCCCACTCCCCTGAAAGATCCAGGGAGCCCCGACGTTCAAAATCCCATGATCCGACATCCATGATCCCCCTAGTGACCCTCGGCACATCGCCGGCGATGACGAAAGAACCAAAGGGTAACGATAGTGAAAAGCAGATGAACGCCATCCCGGCTATACGTTTCATCAGGTTGATCCTTGCAATAGAGGTGATGTTGCGACGCAACACAGGGGCTCCGCCCATAGTATAGCAGCGGGTTGCGTGGCTATCCGGACACCTTTTTCCCGGTATTTCCCGGGAAAAAAATTTCACCGGTATAGGATTTCTTCATGGAATAACTTTCTGAAAGGCTTAAAACCTCTCCGGCGCTTCGCATTGCCAAAAAAACCGGGATGGAGCGATAAATACTTGAAATAAAACTCAGTTTCTGTAGCATCACGACCGGATAATAATGGATTCCCGGTCGTGCGTACCGGCAGGGATATCGCTGTCACCGTCACCCATAATGGTATAGTCCTGATGCATCCTGTTATCATCATCTCCGCCGGAGCCGCCGCGGCGGCCCTGGGAGTCTGTTTCAACAACATCTTCCGCAAGACCCGCACCCCGGCGGGCCTTACCGTGGCATCCGCGGCCTTTCTGACCGCCATCATATTCGTCCTTGCCGGATTCCAGGAGACGGGAGGAGGCCTCATCGATGTGGTCACCGCCCGAAAAGCACAGCTCGTTCTCCTGGCGATCCTGTCGGCCCATTACATCCTGTTTTCCCTCCCCTATCCCGTTTTCACACCCCTGCGCGCCGCCGTTGCGGGAGCCCTCTGCCTGCCGCTACTCGCGCTGGGAGCCGTCACCCTCGCCTCCGGCTTCATCGTGTCAACTCATGAGAGCGTGGTACGCAGCGGGGAGGCGTATCCGGTATACGCGGCCATCATCTCGTTGTATCTGGCCGCGGCGCCGGCGACCCTTGCCTACAAGTCCCTGCTCAACCGCTACCGGGCGCTCTCCGTTGATCTCCGATACCTTTCAATTACCCTTTTCATTTTTTTCACGGGCTTTATACTTTTCGCCCTCTATCTGCCGCTTCTTTTCGGCATCGTGGATTTCGCGGTGCCAGGAACCATCGCGGCCCTGCTCCCGCCCCTCTTCTTTCTCGCCTACGCATCGGGGGACGCGGGCCGCATAGACATGAAACAGTTCACCGGGACATCGATATACTGGCTCATAATCTTCACGATACTCATCGTCCCCGTGGCGCTGGTCTTGACCTACAACAATACCCGGTACATGAAGGATCCCCTCCCCCTTCCGGTGGTTGCGCTTTTCCTCTTCGGTTATCTTTTCCTGGTGTTTAAATACCTCCGCCCGCGGATTGAAGCCCTGTTCCAGCGCAAGCAGAGAGCCCTGATCGCCCGTGTTGATTCGCTCTTCGGGAGACTCTTCTCGACGGGCCCCGGCGGTGAGGAATTCTCCTGGGAAGAGTCACGGAGGATACTCGTCAATGGAATCGCCGAACAGTTCGGCATCAGCGGCGCGCATCTCTATCTGTACGACGGGCGCACCAGCAGGTTCATCCTGTCCCATGAGACGGGAGAACCGTCCCCCGACTCCTCGGTCGACATGGATGCTCCCCTGGCCCGCCTCATGGAGCGCCAGCGGGGAATCATGTATCGCTACGCCCTTGTCTTCCTGGAGGATCATGCCCTGTCCGAAGAGGAGAAGATCGACACCGAAGGGTTCTTCGAACGCAACCGCGTCGAATTGATTCTGCCATTGTACGATCGGGAAGGACGCCCCATCGGCCTACTGTCACTGGGAAGGATCGGCAGAAGAGGCGCCTATTCAAAGGTCCATATTTCCGTCCTCGAACTCTTCCGAATCCAGTTCCAGCAGCATCTCGCCAACGCACTCGTGATGGAGACGGCCCGCGCGACCCAGGTCCTTGATCATGACCGTCTCGTGGTTTCCACGATCAAAAAGAACATTATCCCGGAGAGGCTGGCCCATGCGGCGGGCTACCGCATCAGTTCGCTGTACCTCGACAACTCCCACTCCGGCGGGGACTACTTTGACTCGGTCGCCCCGGAGGAGAAGCGCATGCTTCTTTTCATGGCCGATGCATCATACCGTGGCGTGGATTCATCCCTGGTTCTCCTGGAGCTGTACACGATCCTGCATACACCGGGAAGGCGGCTCAACTCGCCCGATGTACTTCTTGACACGATGAACTGGGTCATCTCGACATCCCGCCTTCCCATATCACAGACCCCGGCGTACTGCGCCTCGCTTCTTTCCTCGGGAGAAATTTCATGCGCTTCGGCGGGATTTCATCCCATGACAGTCATCGACCAGACCAGCGGCGATCTCAACGAAATCGGGGCTCCGGGGCCGCCCCTCGGGGCGGACAGGTCGGTAAAATACGGCATTAAAACCTCCCGGCTTTCCCCGGGAAGCATCGGGCTTCTTTATTCCCGCGGCCTCCCCGCCGCAAAGAACCCCGATGGCGAGGCCTACGGCGTCGAGCGCATAAGGGAGATGGTAAGAACCGGGAGAAGAAGATCACCCGCCGATCTCACCCGCATGGTGTACGAAGATCTCGACCGGTTCACGAAAGGGAAAAAACAGGCGCGCGATATCAGCGTCGTTATTTTCAAGCTTCAGTGAGAACCGGTCATGAACGCCTCTCCACAGGACTTACTCGAATCCCTGGGAAAACACCGAAGACTCCTTATCCTGATCAAGGGATCCCCGGATCCCGACGCGATTGCCTCCTCTTTCGCCATCAGCTCAATCTGCGAGGAGATTGGCATCACCGCATCGATCGTCTCGGAAAAAAAGTTGTCCCTTCCGGAAAACCGAAATTTCGTCCGCGTGCTGAAAATCCCCATCTCCTATATTCCTCCCGAGCCAGATGTGAACGATTTCGATGCCTACATCGTGACCGATTCCCAATCACCCCACGCGACAGGCATTACGGGAAAGCTCCCCTGCGCCGCCTTTATCGACCACCACGAACCGGGCGAGGAGGAGATTGAAGCGGAGTTCATGATACAGGACACGAATGCCGGCTCCACGAGCACGATCATGGCCCTCATCCTGAGAGACCTGGGCAGGGAGCTCGATCCCGGGATAATGGCGCACGTATCCACGGCCCTCGTGTACGGGATTTACACGGACACCGACAAGTACTCCCACGCGGGGGCGCTTGATTACGAAGCCCTCGACTACCTGTCGAGGTATTCGGATACGAGGCTCTTCAACACGATCAGCAGCACACACCTCTCAAAAACGACGCTGCAGCTTTTAAAAAGGGCTGTCACCCACGGACAGGTTTACAGGGACTGGCTTATTGCCGGCGTCGGTTACGTTGACGCCGAACACAGGGACAGCATCGCGATAATCGCGGATTTTCTCATCAGGCGGGAAAAGACGGAGGTGGTGGTCGTATTCGCCGTTATCGAGGATTCGAAGAGGGACCGCCTCACCGTCGATGCGTCCCTGAGATCGTCCCGCGAGCAAATCGATCTCAACGAAATAATACGAGGCATCACCCCCGAGGGGGGGGCGAGAAAATTCAAGGGGGCCTATCAGATACACCTCGATTATTTCCGCCACTGTCCCGACAGGGGGCTTTTCTGGAAAATTGTCGAGATCACCACGGTCGACCTGCTCAAGAGATGCCGTGACGAACGCTATATCACGGAACTGAAGGGGTTCTACCGGAAATTCAGGAAGCGCGTGCGCAATCTTTTCGGCGCCTGAAGAGACCCGTAACGGCTCCCATCCCTAGAAAAGGATGGTGAGATTCGCCCCGAATTCGAAGGAAATTATCTCCCGCTTGATATTGTTCGTATACTGGTTGCGATACTGCTCGAGGGCGAACCTGGCGCTCAACCCTCCGCGGATGTTCTTGTGGAGATCGAGAGAAAGCCTGCTGCTTATGAGGTGGAGGTCATAGGGTTCAGGATGTATCGTGAAGGTATAGTCATACCGGTTTATCTTCATCGAGTATTCGAGGGTATAGACGGGAAAAGCGGATAGGGTGTAAAAGAGCGAGAAAAACTTGTATATCCACATTACGTCGGTCTCAAGGATTGCCGTGAAAATATAGCCGAGGTCCCGTTCCTTGTATAATGCATACTGAGGCATATTCAGTAAGTATTCGTAGTCCCGCCATGACCTCCTTGAACCATTGAAGGAAATATACTGCCTGCTCTCCTTGTCTTTTATGTTCACCCCGAAATTGAATCCAAGACTGGCCCTGTCGCGTTTGAAGCTGAGCCCGGCATTCGGCGTGTGGACCCTTTCCTCGAGATTTTGCGTGACAAGCTGGTTGATGTCAAACCGATACCCCGCCGTCAAAAACGCCGCGTGGTAGGGTATGCCCTCCCGGTTCGGCCTGAAAAACCAGAACGTGAAGAACCTCATCAGGTCGATGTTTACGTTAACCTCGGTGTTGGCGGTGATGACCTGGGAAGGGATCCCGAAAAGGTTCTGACGCTCGCACACCTGGTGAAGACCTGAGTTTGATGTAACGGTCAGCCTGTCCAGGTCCAGAGACCAAGCCGCGGAGAAGTTGTCCAGGAGCCTCAGGCTGTTGTCGTAATCCTGCACGACCTTCCCGAATCGGTTCACTATCGGCTTATTCATTTTCGAATAGAGGTAGTCGCGGCCCCGGGCATAGTTGTTCCTTCCCATGAAAAAACAGAATGGATAGTAGCGGAAAATGTTGAATCCCGCATCGGCCAGCCCCCCGATGGGCCTCTTCATTCCGTACTTCTCGTCCAGAGAACCTCTCTTCTCACCCTCGTAGGGCACCTTTGTCTCGCTCATGTAGAGGGAGCGGTTGTAATTCAGCGTGAACGCCCTGACGGAGCGCAGGACCTTGATTTTATGGAGATAAATGGGCACGTCGATGCTGGTGGAAAGAAGGGTCCGCGCGTCCCGTTCCCTCCTGTAGCCCGAATCGAATACCTCCGTCACGTCAAAGTCCCGGAACCTGTTCTCGAAATACTGTATATCGACCCGGTATTCCGGAGCGAGGTAGGTGAAATCCCCGAGACCCGCCGTGAGGCTGTACGACTTGTTCCTTTCGACGAACCGGCAGTCGCGGTCATAGACAAAGGGGAAGTGATAGTCACCACGCACCACGTAGAGCAGTTCCGTGCTGTTCGATTCCGATTTGCCGAGCCAGGTCACCACCTCCTCGGAACTTCCAATGACTTCAGGCCTTAAATAGAACCATTTGTTGGTATAGTCGAGAAGATACCTGATTTCTGAACGCTGCCGCTTTTCCAATTCGTAAAATGATGTCGCTTCCGCAACATCCTCGATGGCCGCCGCGCTTTTTCTCCTGATTTCCTCTCTTTTAAACACAAGGTTGATCATGAAATCGTTCGTGAGGTGCCCCCAGAGGAAACGGTCGATCTCCTGGCGATAGTGCAGAACAGGAGCGTGGGTCACCTGATTCTTGTCCCGCCTTACATCATAGTCGTCAATTCGCTCATCAAGGCGGTTCCTGTAATCATCGTACTTGTAATGGAGCCTGATGCTGGGAATCGCGTTCATTTCGGATGTATAATCTGTCGCGAAAATAACGCTGTTTTTGCTCGTTTTCCCCCGCCGGGCCTCCTCCACCTCCTCATTAAGGCTGTCCGTTTTGGAGTCCTCTCGAATATAATCGACTTTAACATTCCAGTTGGGCAGGATGGTAAATGACGAGAATACTTGGTTGAATTCCTCGGCAATGTCCTGATCCTTTTTACCGATCGTGCTGAATTTCGCCCCGTGCCCCTTGTTAATGTACTTAACGTGGAAATCGGACATGATCGGCATCCCGTTTTTTGTACGATAAAAGGGACGGGTTACCTTCAATTCCCCCTCGTACCAGTGCGCTGAATCTTCCTGCACCATCGGCTCCTCCAGGTATATCTCGTTGACCCAGATTGAACCCGCCGAGGGAGGCGAATGGGAGAAGATGACTATCTTCATGACGCTGATCCGCTTGAGATCGGGCATGCCTGAAATGGAGCTTGGAAACACGTACCCCCCTGACCCGTTGCGCAGGCGCATCTTCATTTCGCGCCACACCCTCGGATAATCCATCTTCATCCTGTACACGATATAATCGGTGTCAGAGGATCCGATGATTATTCCCACCTCGTCTCCCGGCAGAAATTCGCGGAAGTTCAACCACGCCGTAAGAGTCTGGTAATTTCTGAAATCCATGGGCTTCGGGAAACGGCGTGTGACCGATACGCTCGATGAACCCGCGGGAACTCCGTACTCGAGCTTGAGCGCCGTCTCCCGCTCCTTGATGAGATCCCTGTCGTTCTCAACCCCGTACATCGATTTATATTGATCCCTCATCATTATCGAGAATGACTGGGCGCCGTATTCCCTGTCGTCGATACTGTTGATGGATGTGACCTTCATTTCATCGGGACTGGCGGGGCCGGCGTCTATACGCGCCTCCCGCCACTTTGAAGAAACGAACTTGATTCCGTCGATGTACACCCTTCCTGCGTCCCCATTGTTTTTCAACACGTAGAGGCGCACTGCTTCCACGTCCTTCAGCACATTCGAGTCTGATGGAGTGACCTGGGTCTGGTCGATGTATATCCTCGCCGTCTGCCATCCCTTCCTGGAGGAGTCGAGATGCACCCTCTCGCCATGAAAGGAGAAGACGTTTTCGGCAGTGTTGAGGGTTCCGTTTCCGTTCAGGTCCTCCGAGTTCAGAACACCGTCTCCCCGGTTGCTGGTCCTGAAACCGGCACCGCCACCTATCCGGGTTGCGGGATGTCCCGACTCGTTGAACGCATACCCCATGTCTTCCGTGTACCCGCTCCGCGGATCATAATCAAGTATGCCGTTAAAATTTACGTCCTCTGTATCAAGGGTGCCGTCACCGTCTGAATCTTCGTTGACCTTTCCCACGTCGATACCCAGGTCAACGTTCTGGGTCCCGTCATAGAGATATGAGAATTCAACGTACTGCACGCCAGAAAAATCGATGGGGCCGTCGGGAAGTGTCCGCGTCACTATCGATGCGTAATCACCCTCTGACGAGAAGTCGAGAACAAGGGATATCTGCGCGGACAGGCTGAGAATCGAATTCACGACGTGGCCAAAGGCCACGTTGAAGGGCCCCGGCTTGAGGGAGTAGTCGATTTTCGGAGCCGCGCCAAGGTACTCGATTCCCTTCAGTGTGCCCGGACTGACGGGATTTCGAAAGTAATAATAATTCAGCAATGACCTGGAGCTGACGCCCGCGGGAGGAGATGAGAGTATCCAGTCGCGCTCACTCATGGAAAGGGCAAGCACCTCTTCCACCGATTCCATGTTGTCGACAAGACCCTTGCCAAAGGTGTTCGTCTGTTTGAAGCTCTTGGCGTACTCGGCGTACCCCCCGATTTCAACCGGCACCGAGTTCATTTTTTCCCTCGCGAAGAGGCTCGCCACCTTCGCCAGGCGCCTGCCGTCGAGCTTCAGGGTGGCGTCACCCTCGACGAACACCGTCTGGGTCGGCTCGCTGCCTACAACCGGGATCCTTTCTTCCCCTCCGGTCCTTGAGTACAGGAGGCTTCCGCCGATTTTCAGGTCACGGCTGACCTCGTATTCCGACCTGAAACCCCCGACGAATTCCTGCTGCTGACTTTCAGGAGGAAGATATTCATACCGTATCTCGATGATCGTTTCCGGGCCTATGAGCGGGTCGTTCGGGCTGTTAAAGGAGATATGCCCGGCGGTATAATCGACGATATATCTCGATGCAGCAATCGTCCTCCCGTCCACTTTCACCGTTACGCTGTCGGGGATGACGTTCATGTGCTTCAGCTGGAAATTACGCGCCTCCCGGAAGTAGTCGAGTTTAATTCGGTACCGGGAGTAATTATAGACGTTTACGGGTTGGTGCTCGGTGTAAATTTTTGTCACGTCTCCGCTTCCCTGAAGCAACTCCCTGAACGGCTCCCTGTAGACGAACTCTATCAATCCTCCGGAGTAATTTACTGAATAGCGCCCCAGGCTCTGCACGTCCTTCTGGGTCATCACTCCGTTTTCCTGAAAAAAACGGAGGCTGAAGTTGTCCGGCAGTATGTTACGGTCACCGATGAAATAAAAAGATCGCACCTCATAGATATCCTGCTTGGTATGGTCCTGCCCGGGAACAGGCGAATCCTCAAGGGTGTACCCGTATTTAAGAAACACGAATATCTTTCCCGCGAAAGAACCTCCCGGGTGCCTGGGATCACCGGGCAACAGCGCGTAGGGGTCCGTTGAGGTGCCGCCAAGATTATAGACCGCGAAGACCCGCGCCCTGTCGGGCAGGGGTGCGAGAAACTCTATAAGACCCGTCATATAGTTTATCTTGTAATCGACACCTGACTGCATCCTGACATACCGGCCGCCGTATACGGGAAGGGACACGGAGCTCTGGTGATTATAGGGATTCTGGTCGTCCATGTAGATCTCAAAGCCATAGGGGTTGACCTGGACCGCCTTGAGCGAATAGGCGGAAGGATAGGGAGGCGCAAGGTGGCCATCGTACCTGATATAGGGCTCTATCTGGTAATAGACATTCTTCACGTACTGGAATTCGGCGAGCTTGACGCTTCCCGGGATTGAATTGCCTCGGAATATCTCGATCTCGGTATTTCCCCGCGTCACGCTTCCGAAGGCCTTGAAGGTGAACCGGTTCTTCTGGAGGGTCAGGTCGACACCAAGGCCCTTTGCCGTGTTGTTGTCGTATACCGCGTATTTCGAGCCCTGGAAATTGATGTCAATGTCACCGGCATTCAGTTCCCGTATAAGCTCGTCATCCCGGAGGGCACGGTACTTGAAATAGTACCGGTTGTCCTTCTTTCTGCTGTCATGGTCAATATACACCGTCATCCGGTCTCCGACGGTTCCCTCGACATGAAGCTGAAGTTCCTGCCTGGGGGTGAAGCCGTCCTGGATGACCTTTGAGATGGGCTTGTCGTCCAGGCTTGCCTGGTAGCGCTTACGGGTGAACATTGACTTCCCGTACAGCAGATCGAGGC
>CAZKPR010000001.1:37972-58122 GCA_964554685.1 uncultured Leptospirales bacterium
GGGAACCGTAGGTGTTGATTCGCACCTCGCCCGATTCATGGAGAACGATAGGTTTTTCCCTGTCGTCAAGGTCACGGTAGCGCGGGGCGATTATGTATTCTTCCCAGTCGCCTGCCCGGTAGGAAAAAGGATCGTGCATGTCGTCCAGGTTTCCGTCACCCGGACCGCTGACGTGGAGGAGGGTCTCGCCCGTCAGGGCATTGTCATCGATGTAATCAAGCAACTTCTCACGGAACCCGGGCTCCTGCGAAGAGGCTATGACGATGACGGACACCGCCCCGAAAATCAACGCGATGCGTACATAGAGGGGCAGCAGTTTTCCCATATCGTATGAGGGCCGCCATATTGGTGATCACCATATCCTGCTCATGTAGGGATATGGATTTATCGGAATATTGCCCAGCCTGATTTCATAATGGCAGTGGTTCCCCGTGGCATTTCCCGTCTGCCCCACGTATCCGATGACCTCTCCCTTTTTCACCGACTGGCCGCAGGATACAGCCACCCGGGAACAGTGACCGTATACCGATTCGAATCCATACTTGTGCTGGACTCGTATCATCCAGCCGTACCCCCCGCTCCATCCCGCGGAAAGGATGGTTCCCGGAGCAGTCGCCCGTATTTCCGTTCCCGGCGGCGCCGCGATATCGATCCCGGTATGGAAATCCCTTCCGTGACCGAAGGGAGACCGCCGCCACCCGAAAAGGGAGGTGATATGACCCTGGTTGGGAACGATCGAGGGAGTGTCTCTGATCACCTTGCTCCGCACGTCGACGAAATTCTTGACGGTCTTTATCGTATTGGTGGTGGCGATGATGTCCCTCTGGAGGTCTTTGATCGTGAAGATCTCCCGGGGAAGTATATGCTGCATCTTTTTCAGCTCGCGGTAACTCGTATCATCGACACCCTCGAGATCCCAGATCCGGTTCACGTCTTCCGGTCCCGCCGTGAGGCGGTAGAGCTCCTCAACCTCCGGTTTTATCTCATTCACCTGGTCCGAAATCTCGTTCGTGAGCTTTTCAAAGCGGAGGAGATGCGAGTGGATGTCCTCGTAGGTCATGAGAAGACGCTGTTCCTCCCGCTTGACAGCTGCATTTCTGATCACCGCGTAGGACGAGGTGCCGAGAACGACCAGGAAAAGAAGGATGAAGAAGAATATCGTGAACTTTGATATCTGGAAATTGAAAATCCTCCTTTCGTTATGGGGGATGAACATGACGGTCATCTTCTCATGTCCCTTTTCAACGAAGGAGCCCCACGCCTTCAAAAATTTTTTTCTGAAAACGTGGTATCTTTCAAAAAAAGTCAGGCGGAACCTGCTCTGATACTGTTTGATTCGTATTCGCATGGCGGCCAACTGTCGTATGATGCAGTCTGGCACCAAGGGGGGGATTTTATCAAGGATTTTTTATTCGGCATCGTCCCGGGACAGGCATGTTATGTTCCACTGAAACGGGGTGGGCGTTTCTGGGTAAAGGCGGCAACGGCCTCCATGAGATCGTTGGAGGGAATGACCGCCGTACTTACCGCCGCATTGAAAACCAGGCTTTCCCTGACCTGGGCCGCCACCATCCTGTTCATGACGATCTTGGTAGCTTTGACCGCCACGGGAGAATTGGTCGCGATCTCATCCGCGAGGGATGCCGCTCCTCGCATCAATGATTCATGGTCCGGGAATATGTCGTTCACCAGATGAATTTCCATGGCCCGCTGGGACTTGATGTATTTCGCCGTGAAGGCGAGCTCGCGGGCTATCCCCTGGCCAGTGATATTCGCAATCCTCTGAAGAACGCCCATATCGGCGACGAAGCCGACGGCGGCCTCGCGGAGGGAAAATGAGGCGTCCTCACTGCAGACCCGGATATCGCACGCCGTGATCAGGTCAAGACCCGCGCCGATGCATTTCCCGTGCACCGCGGCGATCACGGGTTTTCGACACTCCTCGATGCAGGAGAGGCCGTCCTGCATGCGCAGGATTTTCTCGTAGAGCTTGAGCTTAACCCCTCCCTTCTGCTCCTTCTCCATCAACTCAGGGAGCTCGGGAATCATTCCCACCAGGTCGATACCCGCGCAGAAATCCGATCCCTCTCCAGTCATGATAATCGCACGGATTTCGTCATCACCGTCCAGATCCTTCATTATGGGAATGAGTTCGGTCCAGGCGGGAGGGTTCATGGCATTCTTTTTCTCGGGCCTGTTCAGGAAAACCGTTGCAACGTGTCCGTTCTTCTCCACGCGGTAAAAAGTGTATCCCATTGTCGAATCTCCTGTAGGTATTCACCCTCTTTGGAATGGCCACAAATCGTGAGAATACCACCCTGATTTATTCGCATGCTGGAAATGAAACAGAAAATAAGCAATAAAAAAACCGCATCGATGCAAAAAACCCCGTCCCGTCGCCCAGAATGATCATCCCTGGAATTCAAGGTTCTTTCTGTACGCGGAGGTAATGAAAAAATGGGTGAACGGAAAATAATTGTTATTGATTAAATTAATGGGATGTGCAACGAACGTATGCGAGAACGGCGACAGGAGAGGCGTAATTTGATCATTGGAATCGCATCCGATCACGGCGGTTACGGCCTTAAAGAGGCCATCAAGCGTCGTTTCACGGAGATCACTTTCGACGATTACGGGACCCATTCGGAAGATTCGTGCGATTATCCCGATTATGTGAGCGCGGTATGCAGAAGGGTTTCAGAGGGGAGTCTTGAACGCGCCATCGTCATATGCGGAACCGGCATAGGCGCATCCATCGTCGCGAATAAGATACGGGGCATCAGGGCGGCCCTCTGCTGCAATGAATTCATGGCGGACATGTCCAGGCGACACAATGACGCCAATGTCCTGGCCCTGGGAGCACGGGTCCTGGGAGACGAACTCGCCTTCAGGATCATCAGGCAATGGATCGACTCGCCCTTCGAGGGGGGACGTCATCAAAGCAGACTCGATAAAATCGACGCCCTGGAAAAAAGCAAGGCGGAGTCGTGACCGCGATCGACCGAGTCCATCCCGGGCACACGGAACGTTGTGTCGGAAGACCATGATGCAAGCCAAAAAAATCATTTATCTGCTCATCGCCGCGCCCTGCCTGCTTTTGCTTTCCCTCAGTCACGAGACAGGAGGCACCGTCACGTTCCCTCGTGTCGCGGACAGGCTCCTGGAGAACGTGAGCGTCTCGACCGGTCCCGGGGGGAACCCGATCTACGCGGTCAAAGACCTCAGCTATCGCGGCGCCAGCGATCCCTTCATCACGGACATCGTGCTGTCATTCAACACCCCCCCGTCCCGCCTTGTTCGGGACGACACCGGGCATTACCGCGTAACCCGGAGGGATTACAACTTCGTAACCGGGCGCGGCGCCCTCGGGAATGGCGGAGCAGAGTTCTTCAAGCGCGGGCATGGAGTAACGGTCCAGACTGTAAAGGGCGCCTGGCTCGGCACCTGCGAGGACCTCGGGTCCTTTACCATTGAATTCAGGTTCATGCCCTATGAACTTCGCGACGGAAGCAGGATTCTCTCCAGGGTCGGCTATTTTTCCGGGGTACGGCGCGGCATCGAGGTATTTATCGCCGGCGGAAAGATCGTCGCGGGCCTCTACGGCATATTCGACCGGCCCGACAGAAACAGCTACGATGTCGTAATGAGCGGAGGCCGGTCCGTTTCGAAAATGAAATGGCACCACTTCAGTCTCAGCTTCGATCGCATGAGCGGGAAACTGGTAAAATCCGTCGATGGCGAGGAAGACGAGGTCGTGTACGTCACGGAACGCGGCGAACCCTTCAACGGCGTGTACGCGCCCTCCTTCGGCTACCGCGCCCCGGACGGGAGGCTTCGGTGCGTTGACGCGCCGCCGGCGCTGATCGGGTCCGGTTACGCCGGTCTTCTTGACGAATTCAGGATATCCTACCGGCATATCGAGGATCTCGAAGCACGCACCGCACTGGCATACCGCACGTACCATTCCACGGGAATGATGGGGAGGATCCCTTTCAACGTTGAAGGCGTGGTCACGAGCCCCGTGTATCGCTTCGAGGGGACGGGAACCAAGGTGACGGAATTCAGGTGGAAGGACGAACTTCCCAGTGACACCTTCGTATGGATGGAATTCAGAATAGCGGATCGGTTATTCAGCGGAAGTGACCGCGGTATCAAGTGGTACCGGGTCACGAACGGTCAGAAGAAAATATATCTCGTCAGGACCGGAGACGATGAGTACCTGAGGGGAAAATATTATCAGTGGCGCGCCCACCTTGTTCCCTCTCCCGAGGGCGGCCGCTCACCCCGTCTCACTGGAATCGAGCTTGACTATCGGCCTGACCCCCCACCGGCCGTACCGCGCTTTCTTGAAGCCACGGCGGGGGATAACGGGTCCGTCATCCTCGAATGGCGCAAGAACCGGGACCACGATATCCTCGGCTACAGGGTCTACTACGGTACCCGCCGGGGGGTCTACGACGGCATTATTTCCGTGGTGAACGGGTCACGAATCACCAACGATATCTCCGGCGGGGATGCCGTCCGGATTTCCTTGAACGACGGCGTGATCGAAGAAAACAGGACCCTCGATACCGCGGGAAAACTCACGTTCCCCCTTCTCAACAACACGGTACTCTATTATTTCGCGGTGAGCGCCTACGATTCCTACCGCCCCGACACGCCCTACAATCACGAATCCTCCCTTTCCACCCCCGTGACGGCCCGGCCCTTCGGTGGGTCGGAAATACGCACCCGCTGAACCCGCACGGCGACGCGCTGCCGCAACACGAAAAATCCATTGACTAATAGCGGTCCTGTTTCTTAATTGCTTTATTGAATTCCAGTTCGCCGCGTCAACAGGCGGCCGTTACGTCAATCGGAAATACCCTCGCATGCGACACATCAACCTGGACATCCGCCTTCCGGAGGATATTCGTGACACGATTATTTCCATCGTGAAGACCTTCCGTGACAAGGGATACGAATGCTACCTTATCGGAGGATCCGTGCGCGATCTGGTTCTCGGCAGAGAGGTGTATGACTACGATTTCGCCACGGACGCCCGCCCGGAAGAAATCACGAAACTCTTCAGGAGAACGGTTCCCACGGGAATACGCCACGGTACGGTATCGATCCTTCTAAAAGGACGCCAGTTCGAAGTGACCACGTACCGGGCCGACGGGACCTACTTCGACGGCCGCAGGCCGGAATCGGTCAGCTTTTCGAAGGAGCTCCGGGTCGATGTGGAGCGCCGCGATTTCACCATCAACGGCCTTGTCTTCGACCCCGTTGCCGGCCAGGTCATCGATCACGTGGGAGGCGTGGCTGACCTCGGGGAGGGGCGCATACGCACGATCGGCGACCCGATAACGCGTTTCTCCGAGGACGGGCTCAGACCAGTCCGTGCCTGCCGCTTCGCGGCCAAGCTGGAATTTACGATCGATCCGGGCACCCTCGAGGCAATGAAACAGACCCTTCACGTGGTAAAGATGGTATCGCCGGAACGGATCCGCGACGAAGTGATGAAAATCCTCGACGCGGAGAAACCCTCCATCGGCTTTGAGTACCTCCGTGAATCGGGCATCCTGGAGATCATCCTGCCCGAGCTGGCGCAGTGCCACGGGGTGACGCAGAACCGTTATCACATTTACGACATCTACTATCACAGCATCTACTCCTGCGACGGCGCCCCCCGTGAACATCCCCTGATCCGGCTGGCGGCGCTCCTGCATGACATCGGCAAGCTCCCCACGCGCCAGCCCGGTTCCGACGGTGATTGCACCTTTTACAACCACGAGGTGGTGGGGGCGAAGATCTCCAGGAGAATAATGAAGCGCCTGAAGTTCTCGAACGAGCAGATCGATACCGTCCTCAACCTCATCCTTAACCATATGTTCCACTACACCAACGAATGGACGGACGGCGCCGTGAGGCGCTTCATCCGGAAGGTGGGCGTTGAAAATATCCGGGACCTCTTCATCCTCCGGATGGCGGACCGCAAGGGAAACGGTGCCCGCAGGGGACTCCCGGCGCCCATCGAGCGACTGCGGAAGAGGATCGACCACGTCATCGAGCAGGACAACGCGTTCTCCGTCCGCGACCTGGACATTAACGGGAACATACTCATGGAGCAACTCGACCTGGCCCCGGGCCCCATCATCGGGCGTATACTCAACGAGCTCCTGGAATCCGTCCTGGACGACCCTTCGCTCAACAACCGCGAAACCCTGCTCTCCATGAGCCGCGCGATCCGGGATCGCGTTGAAGCGGAACACGATTAATTGCTTGACGATACCGTTTTTCCCTTCAATAGTACACGAGCCGGCCCTTATGCCGCGCCGCCCCCGCGGAATAACGAACCGGCCGCCCATTGCCATGGAACAAGAACTTCAGAAAAAAGCGATTTCAAAGAAAATCGAGAAAGGTGAGCCGATCACTCTCTCCTTCAGCTTTATCAATGAGCGGGTCCTCGTGGTTATCAACAGCATCCTGGTCAGGATTCTGGGCAAGCAGGACCAGATATTCCTTCTCAATTCCGTGGTGACCATCCTTCGCGAGGTCGTCGTCAACGCCCTTAAGGCCAACACGAAACGGGTGTTTTTCCTCAAGCACGGCCTGGATATCACGAACGAGGGCCAGTACCGCTCGGGCATGGCGCAATTCAAGAAAGAGATCGTGGGAAACTTCGAGGCCGTCGAGGGAGACCTCAGGAGGAGCGACTTCTTCGTCCGCATCACATTCGAGTCCGGGTCGAACGCCATCCGGATAACCGTGACGAACAATTCCCCCATACTCCCTGTCGAACTGCAGCGCGTCAACCTGAGGATTCAAAAGGCCCGACAGTACAACGATTTCTCGGAAGCGTACGAAGAAATCGAAGACGACACCGAGGGAGCGGGCCTGGGCATCGTGCTCACCCTGCTCCTCATGAAGAACATGGGGATCGATCCGTCCAATTATTCGATAAAGAGCACGGGTAGGACCACCGTGACCGTGCTGACGATACCGTCGATGCTCAAACCGATCGAGGTCATCACGAAGATCAAGAAGCGCATTCTCCGCGAGATCGAGGGGATTCCCACCTTCCCGGAAAACATCGTCCAGCTACAGCGTCTCTGCAACGACCCCGATTCCTCCATCGAGGATATCGTCCGGCACCTCAAGATGGACCCCGCCCTCAGCACGGACGTCATCAAACTCTCGAATTCCGCCGGCATCGCGCCGTACAAAAGAATCGAGGACATCAAGACCGCCGTCGTCACCATAGGCCTGAAAAACCTCAACGCCGTACTGGTGGCGAGTAACGCGAGAAAGATATTGAACGAGCGCTACAGCAGTTTCGAGATGATATGGGAACACTGCAACAAGGTCGCCTTCTACGCGCGGAACATCGCCATCTCATTACGCGCGTCAACGATTGTGGAGAACGTGTACATGGCGGGTCTTCTCCACGACCTCGGGAAGATCATCCTTCTCGCGACGGACAAGAAGCTCGTCAGGAAAATCGCCGACATCGTGAAAAACAGGAAGATTACCGCCACGACGATGGAGGAGATATCAATCGGCATCAGCCATTCCGCCATCGGCTCACTCATCTCTCAAAAATGGAACTTCCCCTCGTACCTGGTGGAAGCGATCAATTACCATCACGCCCCGTACAGCTGTTCCGAAAAATACCGCGATATCGTCAATATCATCTACCTTGCAAACATGATGGCGGGGATTGAGGACCGGAGATACGCCTTCCACTATATCGAGGAAGATATTTTGGAGCGGTACAACATACTTGACGAAGCTAAATTCAAATCCCTCCATGATCGCCTGAAGGATAAATTCGAATCAACGAAGTCCCTCTGATTCGTTACCCCCCGGGGTATTCAGTCCCCCCGCACGTCGCCGCGGTCCCGCCGGGACTCGGCCTTTTCCACCCTGACATTCACGAACCAGACGGGGGGATGCCAGAGACCCCTCGTGCGGTAATGCTCCCCGCGGCGGGCGATATCTCCGAGGTCG
Organism: uncultured Leptospirales bacterium; assembly: GCA_964554685.1. Taxonomy (GTDB): domain Bacteria; phylum Spirochaetota; class UBA4802; order UBA4802; family UBA5550; genus RBG-16-49-21. Next base: position 45,965 of record CAZKPR010000001.1, read on the forward strand.
GCCCTTGCGGCGCGCGGCATATAATCCGCCGGGACAGACCTCGTGACGGGCAGGAGTGTCACGCCGTAGGGAGAACCCGGATCGACCTCCACCGTGACTCCCAGGAGGAAGAAATGCCCGCTTCCATCCCGCCCTTCGAAAAATTTCATCCACTCCCCGTCCGGCACGGGGACCCAGAACGACACCCTGCCGTCGGAAAGAAGCACCTTGCCCGATGATGACACCGCGGCCCCGTCCTTGTTCCCGTCTGGCACGGTACTCGCGACGAGGTAATCGGCGTTGCTTTCAAGATCTCCCTGGCTGACGATTCGCTCCATGGTGATTTTCGCGTACGACTCGGGAATCGTATAGGGTCCGGCGGCCACGCGCCGCTCGTCGAAGATGAGCTCCTCCATGAACTTCTTCGGCTTCCCCCGGTAGAGCCCTTTGACCGAGGGATCGTAGAGGCCGCTCCTCCATCCCCTGGCGCCCTCACCGGATCTGAAGACCCTTCCATTTTCCATGTACACCTCGACGAGCTCACCGGTAGCGCCGAAGAGCCGCTGGTGATAGGCCGCGTGGCGGTGGGTCCCTCCACCGGCGGCGGCCACCCGTTCAAGCGCCTCGGAGAGATCGCCCGGTATCTGCCCCAGGGAGATGGCGTGGATAACGACGCCCCGGTTCCTCGCCATGGCCGCGTACTGGTCAATACCCCGGGCCGCCACGGGGCTGTTGCCGATAATCACGATTGATTTTCTCGCCGAACTCCTCCACTTGATATTGGTCGCGGCATACCGCAGCGTGGCGATAAAACTTTCCGGCGAGGCGGCACCGGCGGGCTTGAGTCCCTCCAGTTCCCTTTTCAGCGCCGTGAGCGAATTGTCCGAGACCGACGCGTGGGGATGGCCGGTCCTGTCCGAAAAGGGAATGATGTAGACACGCGCATCAAGGCGCTCAGTGTCAATCAGCCGCGACGCAAGGGCGATAATGCCCTGCTTCACCCTCCCCCAGTCGCGGTTGATCCGGTATGACATGTCGATAATAACGGCCAGGTCCATCTTCTTTAACTCCGTCCGTGACGCGGAGAAGGACCTGTCACTGAACATGGTGAGGGCCTCCCGTACCTCCTTTTCGGCGACCTCGAGGAGGTCCTCGCCCTCGGCCCTGACCCGCGCCGTGACCTTTCCCTCCCTGACGGAATAGAGGACGCTCTCCGAGCGATAGCGCCCTCCCCGCCGCGAAAGCGTTCCAATGAGGAAACGATCGATGCCGCGCGTGCGTCCCAGAAGATCGAGGTCCTCACCCGTGATGAGGTCCTGGGGGGAACGCTTCATGCGCGCGAGGTCCATCTCGATTTCCCGGGGCGAGGCCACCTCTATCGACTCCTTTGCCACCAGCGCGGCAACGGAGAGGATGCGCGCGTACTCTCCCGCCGTGGATTCGGGGAACTCCTCCCTTGGGTTTTCTATCCTGTAGGGGATGAAGGCGATTTCAGCGAAGGCGCCTCCTGATAGCGCCAGGAGCAGCACTGCACCGAGAATGATGCTCCGCATAATCAGTTCCCACCCCCGTTCAATGACGCGCGGGACAGGAAGTGCCTGACATGTATGGGAAGAACGCTTTCGATCGAGGGTCCAAACCGCGATCCGTTGAAATCAACGCCGATGCGGCAGGTCCCTTCGTCGCCCTGGTAGGCATAGACCGGTTTGCCTGATATAAGAAGGGGATGATCATCCCTGAAATTCATCGTGAAGTAAACGACATCCTGCCGGAGGAGACGCTCTATGATCTTCGCGTCGGAAAGCTGGATTCTCGCCCCCCCCGCTGACACATCAAGTATTTCAGCCGTTGTCGGCGAATCCACCAGGTTTCCGTTCCTGATCTTCTCCGACAGGTCATCCATGAAAGCGTCCACCGTCTCCACGATGGCGGCGTCGATGCTCCTCTCCTTGTTGGCAAGGGTAAGGTAACCGGCGGGAAAGGGGCCGCCCAGGATGGGCCGGTAGGTAACGGGGACGACCATGATCGAGTGCAGGGACGGTGCGTTGCCCTGGAACCATCGCCGCAGTTCATCCTCAATATCCTGGAAACGGGACTCGCCGAAGAGCTCCCGGTTTTCCGAGAAGAATGAGGCCGTGTCCGAGAGGTTATCGATGTGAATCCGTTTTCCCGTCGCCATGACAAACCTGACGGGAGGAGAGAGATCCTTGTCGTCGGGAAAGCTCACTTTCCTGTAATCCACGCCTTCGAACTTGTGAAGAAACTCTTCGACTATCATCTTCACGGAGAGCGATTTCATGAAGTCCTTTTGAAGCTCCCTGACCTTGACCGTCGTCAATCCCGTGGCAAGGGGACGGCTGTCCGCAAATTCGATCCGTTTATGCACGCGCTTATCCATCGCGACGAAGCACCGTACGATTCGCGCCTGATAGCTCTCTCCGGGGTAGTGCGGCCCCGCCGGCGCGACGTCTTCGCATTCGAAATCAATGAACCGCTCCCTGACAATTGAAAAAAGAGATATCCTGTCCCCCTCAATCGGTTCGGGGGACTGAAGCACCAGGATATTGTCCTCCGTACGATGGAGAAGCTCGACGGGGAATACCCTGAATTCCGAACGAAAAAACAGTTCTCCGGAATCCATGTATTTCTCGAAAACGCGGTTGATCACCTCGTGTTCCGTGGCGATCCGCAGGTTCCTCCGGCTGTTGCGCAAAAAAGGCATCGGTTCTTCGCGTCCTCCCGGGGCATGATGTGCCTTTGAATCTGACCCCTCGCTCTAATGATCGATATTCCTTGGCCGATTCCTAATATACTTTTTTTTCGCCGGCATACCAAGTCTTCCGGAAATATTTTCAGTAGCTCCAGCCCCGGTAAAGGGGCGTCAATTCAATGTTCTCGCCAAGGGGGCGATCCGACACCACGAGAACCCGGTTTTCCCTCTTGCGGGGCTCCCCCCCCGGTTCAGGTGGCAAATAGTACATTTCCGTTTTGATCCGGCCATGGTAGCGCTTACCCGCCACGAGGCCGTATTCCCTCAGGGTAAGCGCCTCCGCATGATCATCCTCGAAGACCGACGCCAGGGCGCGTTCGCTTTCACTCCGGGCATGGCGGAGCTCCGACGCGGAATAGGTGCGTTCGAAAGAGGGCGTAAGCCGCGTGCGCATGCTTCGGTAACCTATCGACACGGAATCGTCTCCCCGCCTGAAGGTTATGTCACCCTCGGTGTGTTCGAGTATCCTCCATTCGCCGCCCTCGGCGGTAAAGGCGACGATCTCGTAGTGCACGTATTTTTTTCCGGTGAAGGGCGACTTCCGAATCTCTCCACCGACGGTAAGGGTGAATTCCCCGGCGTTCATTTCACGCCTGGCAAACTCGTTGAACTCCATACTACGCACCTCCCCTCTTTTCGCCATCATGGCGTAGAAGGGACCCGGGGGGGCCGCGAGCGCCATGAGCGCGGCGATCATGAAGGCCTTACGTCGCATCGGCAGCCGTCCTGAGCAGCGAGGTCCCGTCGTAGAGATATTTTTTCGTTCCCAGGAACTCGTTCCCCATGCCCGAGGCCACATAACACCCGCCTCCTATGCGCGCGTTGTCCGCAACCCGGCAGTCCTTTCCCAGGAGGGTGATGCTTGAAAAAAGCGATTTCGGAAAATCCTCGTTCTTGATGAATTCGTCGCCGGAACCGATTTTACACTGGTTTCCGATATTGAGGTATCCCTCCTCGGGGCCCAGGTCCGTTCGCTCGTCGATGATCGTCCTGACGATGCGCGTTCCCGCGCCGATACGGTTGAAGGGAAGGATGATCGAGTCTTTCACCACGGTATGCTCCCCGATTTCCACGCCGGGATAGATGATCGACCGCTCGACCGTCCCGTTGATCACGCATGAGTCGGAAATGAAGGAATTCAGAATCTTCCCGTGGCGACCCACGTGTGACAGGCCCCCCGGGTTGATCTGGCTCCTGATTATCTGGTCATGGTAGAGGAGGTTGAATATCTCGGGGTTCCAGATGATTTCCCGGTTCAGTTCGTAATATTCCGGCACGTTCTTGACGGGCCAGTAAAAGGCGTCGTAGGTACCCCTCGCGATTCCCGCGTTGATCAGTATGTTGATGATCATCTCGAAAAGGTTGGGAGCGCTCCGCTTCTCCCTGATCGCGCTCTTCACCACGCCGAGGAGGGTCTTCTGATCGGCCACCAGCACCGTGTGGGCCATGGTGGGCTTCCCGTCAAGGTTCAGCCGGAAGAGGACCGCTCCGGTCCTCCTGGACTTGTATTTTTTTATAATCCTTGTGAAATCTATGATGCTCGGGTTGTCGCCGTTGTAGATGACGTAGTGCTCGGTATTGCTTTCCAGTATAAGGCTGTAACACACCTTGATATCGGAGTATTCCCTCGTCACGACCTTGATGGGAGGAAATTTCATCTCGCCGAAGGGACCGTACCGGTCGACGTATTCCTCGAGGTCATCGTCATGGTTGCTGTAGATGATGGTCTTGAGGGCCCCGGAGGTGAAGGAGTTGCGTATGGTGAAGTCGACCACGCGGAACCTTCCGCCGATGGGGAGCATGTAGCGCGACCGTGATTCCGCGAGAGAGAGAAGTAGATCGCTCCTCGTTCCCGGGTATGATATGATGGTGAAGTCGTTCATGAACGTGCACCTGGCGCAGTAGGGCGGAATCTGGGTACATAACGGGCCGGACCGTCCGGCTCTACGATATAACCATTCCGGGGGATAAAAAAGCAATTAAAAAAAATGAAATGACCAGCCCGAACGGGCGGCAGGTTGAACTCGGCGGGACGGGAGCCCGCGCTACGCCTTGAATTCCGCCACGTTTTTCTCCAGGGCCTTCGCGTTTTCATCCAGCTTCTTGGCGAGGCGACGCACCATCTCCGCGTTTTCCGAGTTTTTCTGCGATATCTCGCTGATGGAGTTGATCGCGTTCGTCATCTCCATATTCGTGAGCTTCTGCTCCTGGGAGGAGGCATACACCCCCTCCGCCAGTTCGTTCAGGCGCCCGATCTTGTCGCGGATGTCATCATTCATCTCTTTCAGATCCCCGGTGAAAGCGATCACTTCGTCGATCACGCTCTCGGTTTCGATGACGCTTCCCTTCATGTCACCGAAGGCCGTCACCACGCGATTCATGTAATCGAGTTCCATCTCGATTTTCCTTCCGTGTTCCGAGATGTTCTCGCGGATGTTTTTCGAAAGCGCCGTGGTCTGGTCGGCGAGCTTGTTTATTTCATCGGCGACCACTGCGAATCCCTTTCCGTGCTCCCCCGCCCGGGCGGCCTCGATGGCGGCGTTAAGCGCGAGGAGGTTTATCTTGTCCGCGATATCGTTTATCATGCCCACCATTTCGTCGATGTTGGTGACATACCCCGCCAGGTCCCTGAGGGACCCCACGGACTCGGTCATCAGTTTCTCGCTCTCAATGGACGCGATGACGGAGCGGCGTATGGTGTCATTCAGGCTGGCGGTTTTACCCGTGAGCTGCGCGCTCCGCCCGGAAACCTCGGCGATCTCCTCGCGCATCGCCCTGGAGTAACCCATCTGCTCCTCTATGCTGGCGAGGTTCGTTTCGAATGACGCGGCCATTTCCTCGAAGGCGCTCCCCGCCTCCTCCACGATGGCGGCCTGGTGGGACGCCATTTCCGACGTCGCGGCGGCCGACTCGATAAGATTACCGCTCGTGTAGCCCAGCTCGTTCACCGTTCCCGCGACGGCGCCGGCCATGCCGCGGAGGTTTTCCTTCATGCGGTAGACGGACCTGTTGATAAGGGTGAGTTCGTCCATCACCGCGAGTTTCCTGGCACCGCCGCGAAGATCCCCCCGCCCCACCTCTTCGAGGAACCCGAGGATGACCCTCACCTTGGAAATGATGGTCCTCGAAAGGAGGATCGATACCAGAAACGCGCCGATGAGCCCGAGGACGCTGATGATCGACGTCTTGAGCAGCACGAGGGACTTGTCGATCTCCAGGTTCGCGATGAATATCAGGAAATAGGTGAGAAGCATGGCGAAGGGAAGGAACGTGATGGTGATGATGAGGAACGTCAGCTTCGGAAAAAGGTTGATCCTGTAGCGAAAATCGGTCTCCACCCAGCGGGAAAAGGCGCCCAGGTCAATGAGCTTCTGGATGTACAGCTCCGTGGCGAGGAAATACGTCGCGGAGGTAAAGGTCGAAACGATGGCCGCGAGCATCCACATGTTGATGATCTGGGCCCGGTTAATGTCGGTAAAAACAATCATGAGGACGATGATGACCGACAGTGCGGCGACCCAGCGCACGAAGGCCCAGAAGGAGTGAAGGAAGGGAAGCGAGAGAAAGCGCCTGTGGGCAAGGGCGTATTCCCCCTCGCTTGCCTCTTCTTCCCTGAGAATTTTTTTGAAATAGCCGCTGACCGGCCTCAGGAGCAGCATGTTGAAGATGTTCGTGATCGACCCGACCACCACCACCGCGCCGGCGGAGATCATGATGAAAACCCGCAGTTGGCCCGGGGTGAGCTCGAGATTCGACCAGACATAAAAAAAGAGAAGGGGGACAATAAAAAAATAGCTGATCCCCTCCGTGCGGAGGGTGAAATTAAGCATCAGGCGGCGGTATTCCCCGCGCAATCGATCGGACGTTTTCATGGCATTATCCCTTCCTGCATCAGGCGTTCGCCGAGCACCCGCAGATGCGCCTCCAGAATTGGCGTGGCGCGGCCGGGTTAGATTTTCTTCAGGAGTCCGCGCTTCAGGAAATGAAGCACGTCCTGGCCATAACGAAGATTGACCAGTTTTTTGCACGATGCCGCGAGCATCGACCCCGCCAGGGGAAGGATCTGGGAGGGAGCGAAAAGCGGCGTGGGAATCCCGAGACGGCCCCTGATAATTTCGGTCATTTCCACGGCCGTGGTGGTGCAGCTGTCTATCCTCACGACCTTCCGGGCGTTGACCACGCGGGCCCGCGCGCAGTTCCCCAGGAGGAACACTTCGTTTCCCCCGGCGTCGATCTCTTCGTCGATCACGCCGATGACCAGCACCGCGGGCCTGGCGCTCTTGAAGGCCTCGCTCCCCGCGAACCTCTCCGTGAAGCCGAAATACATCTTGAGACCCATGACGCACCCCGTGAGACAGCGTTCACCACCGGGTTTCGTCGGCCCCCAGTAGAAGCGCAGGGGGGATCCCAGCCGTTCCAACTCCCGTTCGACGTCCTGCCAGCGGTAGAATTCGTCGTCGTAGGGGCCCACGCGCTTTGCCCGCCGGTCGATCTCCGCGATCGATTTCACGTCACCGAGCAACGCGACGTCGCGGAGACGCCCGGGTCGGTACCCGCGATCGACGGCGGCGCGCAGATAGGGCACGTCATCCAGGTCGTACCCGAGGAGCCGGGCGCCGACGAGATCGACCGCCAGGGGGTTGCGACCCATGATGATAAGCCCGAGGCGCCGGGGGGTCGGCACCGCCTCGTTTCCCACTCCCACGTCAATGGCGTCCATGACGATGAAGTCGGGATACCCCACCGTGAGCAGGTCCACTATCTTCTCGTTCAGCATAAAATCATGCCGTATGGACCGCTCGTCGTCGGAACAGATGCCGATGTTGAGCTTCACCGCCCCGGTCATGGCGCTCACGCAGTGGCACTTCAGTTTCGGAAGGGACACGAGGGTGTCAGCCCGGGCGAGGCGCCGCGGCGCCCTGAGGGCTTCGTGCACGGTGCCTCCGACGAAAACCCGGTCCCGCCGCTCCTCGTCGATGCAGGATATCCCGATCCTGGCAGCCCCCCTGCTTCGGGCCCTCTTCACCACGTCGTAGTAGCCCGCGTAGCGGAAGATAAGGCGCGTGGGATACCCGATGGCGGTCTTCTCACCCATGTCGACGCGACGCACGGCGGGCGACCCGGCGAGGACCCGCAGGGAGGCGCCCACGACGGAGGGGTGGGTATAGGCGGTTGATCCGTACCTGCCCTTTTTACTCGCGTAGACGACGTTCGGCTTCACGTATACCTTGCCTTCAGGAGCGTACCCCAGCTCCCGCATGCCCTCCCGGATTATCTGCATGATCCTGTTTTCATCATACTCTTCGCATTCCCTGATGAGGACCCGGAAATCGTTGCGCGAGTCGTATGCACGGTGAGATTTCTTCATGTTCACCACCCTTCCGAAAAATCGTCGCAACACTACACCACGAGGCAACGCTTCTGACAACGATTTTATTGTTCCACCGTTCGTTAATTATCACCCAATTTGTTGAACACGGCTTTATGATGCCTATGGAATCGGGGGCCGCGGTGTATTCATTCCGCCATCTCCCAGGGCGGCCGCGTACGCGGTGGATCCAATGGTCCTGCGCGATTACCTTCCGCCGCGGGTCAACCATATCATGGAGCAATCCGACCGCGCGCTTAATATTGCCCCCTCACCGTTGAAATCCTTGACAATGATCCGTCATTTTCATATGTTTCGATCATGCGCCACGGACGCGGAAATTCTTTCAGAGCGGCGCGGGAGTGTGCATCACCGATGGTAACTGTTGAAGGACTGAAGAAATATTACACGGTGCGCAAGGCGGGACTCTTCGAAAAGCCGGGACTCCTCAGGGCGCTTGACGGCGTATCTTTCACAATACCGCGGGGCCGTACCCTGGGCATGGTGGGGGAGAGCGGCAGCGGCAAGACAACGGCGGCGCGTTCCCTTCTCCGCCTCATAGAGCCCGACGGCGGGGAGATCATCCTTGACGGTGTCCGCGTGAGGGGACTCTCCCGGGCCGGGCTCCGCGCCTTTCGCAAGAACATGCAGGTGGTGTTCCAGGATCCCTACAGTTCCCTCGACCCGAGGATGACCGTGGAGAAAATCATCACGGAACCCCTCCGGGTCCACACCTCCATGACGCCGGGCGAGCTCTCACGGGAATACCGGCGGCTCCTCGATCTCGTGGGCCTGGAAAAATCCCACGGCAACCGCTATCCCCACGAATTCAGCGGGGGCCAGCGCCAGCGGATCGGCATCGCCAGGGCCCTCGCCCTGAACCCGAAATTCGTGGTCCTGGACGAGCCGGTTTCCGCCCTTGACATGTCGATCCAGGGGCAGATACTTAATCTCCTGAAGGATCTCCAGGCGAACATGGGGCTCACCTACCTTTTCGTTTCCCACGACCTGGCGGTGGTGGAGCACATGAGCGACCGCATCGTCGTTATGTACCTCGGCAGGATCGTCGAGGAAAGCCCCAAGGAGCGCCTCTACTCCTCGCCCCTCCATCCCTACACGCGAAGCCTCATGAAATCCATTCCGTCGATGAAGCCGGTGAAGCACGGATTCAGCGTCATCAAGGGAGAAATACCCTCCCCGGAAACCCCCCCCGCGGGGTGTCACTTCCACCCCCGGTGCCCCGAGGCCATGGACATATGCCGCACTCGTTATCCCGCGACAACAGGCGTGGGTGAATCGAGGGTCGCCTGCCATCTCTATCCGGACGAGGGCCCGGCATGACGGTGCGGCTCACCGGGGCACGCCTGATTCTGGCGCTTGTCATCTCGACCCCGGCCATGGCGGCGGAAGAGGACTTCCTCCGCCTCCAGCATCTCCTGAGGCTCGCGGAGAAACCCCCCGAAACCGCAACGGCAAAGGATCATATTTACTTCAAAAACGATATCGCCTTCTGTACCGGGGAAAGCGACCTGGCCCGGGAGAACAACCTCGCCGCCGGCATGATGGAACGGGGTGATTACGACGGCGCGTCGGCCCATCTCAATTCCGTGCTGAAAAACGCCTCGCTCTTTTTCCCGTTTCGCTATAACCTGGGGACCTGTTATTACCATCTCAATCTTCTGAGCAGGTCCCTCCTCCACTACAGGAAGGCACAGGCCGTGGTCCCAGAATACGCGGGGACCTATCTCAGGATTGGCGCAATCCACCAGCTCCAGTACCGGGACCACGAGGCGATCGAAAGCTATCGCGAGGCCCTCAGGGTAAACCGGAACGAGCTCAACACCTACGTCCTCATCGGGGACCTTTTCTTTGAACGGAACCAGCTCCAGCTGGCAAAAAAGTACTACGACACCTGTCTTCGCATCGACCATCGGTTCAACAACGCCCTCCTGGGAAGGGCGAAAATTCACTTCAGGGAAGGGGAGTACCAGAAGGCCATGGTGTCCCTGAAGATGGTGGACACGCGCAGGGAATTCGACATCTCATACCATTACTTCTACGCCGAAGCCGCATTCAAGCTCAGGGATTACGCCGCGGCGAGCAGGAACTACGAGACCCTCCTCAAGTACAAGGCTGACCGCTTTTTTCTCACCCACTCGGTCTCGCTGATCGAGCGCAAGCTCTATCTGAGCAACAGGTTAATCCAGGAATGATCCGGGGAGCGACACGACATGATTGAAAGACACGTCACGACCATCACCATTCTGCTGGCCCTGCTTTGCGCCATCCCCGCCTCGGCGGGAGATCGCGATGCCTACGGCGACATACTTCGAAGGGGAACCCTTCGGATCGGCGTATCAAAGGACTATCCACCCCTTAATTTTAATGCCGGGGAGAAAGGCCTCGAAATCGAGATGGCGCGACGCCTCGCCTCCTTCCTGGGAGCGCGTCTCGAGACCGTCCCCCTGGACGTGAGCGAGTACGCGAAGGCCATCGAGGAAAAGCGCGTCGACATGGTCATCGCAGGTTTCTCCCGGGACCTCACGCGGGCACGGAAGATATGGTTCTCGGAGCCCTACCTGTCCGTGACTCCCGGCGTCATCGCCTCGGCGCGGTCCCTTCCGCGGACACGGCTAGGCGACACCTTCGAGGAACCGCCCTTCCGCACGCTCTGGGACCTCGTGCGCGTTCCCGGATTCAGGATCGCCGTGAAAAATGGATCGGTGTACGAAAAGCTCCTGGAGTCCGAGTTCCCGAACATGCCCCGCGTACAGGTCATGACCAACGGGGAGGGACTCGATCTCCTGAAAAAAGGCGAGGTAAACGGCTTCATCCACGATTCCCTCTACCTTGAATACGTCTATCTTCATGAGCCGGGCATCCGGGGCACACACGTATTTCTCCAGGGCGGCGGACGGATGGAGCGCATATGCGTGGGCCTTCCCTTCGGTGATCCCGTGCTGAAAATCCAGGTGGATACGTTCATACTTGAGATCGTCAGAACCGGAATGATCGATACCTGGCTCAAGGAATACGGGGGGGCCAAATGAAGCCCGCGTCCCGCGCTCCGTCGATTATTATCGCCGCCGCGTTTCTTCTCCTGGGCATCACGGCCCTTCCACAGCGCCTCCAGGCCATGAACGGCGAGGCCTTCATCGGCATGCTCGATTTTTCAGGCTTCTTCAGGATGCGTTCATGGAACGTCGTGAGCCGGACCTACGTTCCCGACACCTTTTCGTCAAGAAACCGGTACCGGACCGTTGACTATATTGATCTCTTCATGAGGAACAGGCTCAGCATAAAGCCGATCGATGAAATCGAGATAAAATCGGTGTTTGACGTCAGCGCCCTCTTCGGCAAGGGTGCCTACTCGATCGACGGATCACCCAGCAATTTCATTACGCGGAACGTCTACGGTCTCTTCAGGCCCCTGCGCGGCTCCGAGATCTCGGTAGGCCTTCTCCCCTTCAGCCTTCCGGGGGGGTACATACTGGCACGCGACGCCACGGGATTGCACTACATTCACCACTTCACGGAAAAGAAAGTAAGCGTGTATGGCGCCTATATCAAGGCGATCGACGACGCCAACGACAGCTTCGGCGCCGGGTCGGATAGGCCCAATTACGCATGGGATGACATTTTCTTCGCTGGTGTGAAATTCGCGGTCGGATCCGCCTTTTCCGCCGAGGCCTACTACGCCTACCAGAATGACCGCTACACCAGCAACCGGCTCACCTTTTACACGGAGGATTTCACCGCGGGGCTCGAGGGAGACGGACGGAAGGCATCGCTCCACTGGGCGGGACTTCACACGACGACCTACGTCGGCATCTGGTTCCTCCGGATCGGAGGCATATTCAACGCCGGGCATCTCTTCGTCCGCGACGAGTTCTACCGTTTCAGGAAAATCACGGTGCGGTCGGGCCTTCTCGAATTCGAGACCGGAATTGACATTAGCAAAAAACGGTTAACCAAAAACAAAAAGGCCCCCACGGAAACCCCGAAAACCCCAACCGCGGAAAAAAAAAACAACAAAAACGG
>CAZKPR010000001.1:58132-58953 GCA_964554685.1 uncultured Leptospirales bacterium
CCACGGGAGACCCGGACAACCCGAACGCGGGAATATCATTCCAGCATATCCGGGGCGCCCACAACTTCTCTTTCATCGTCGTGGATTCCATTGGAGGCATTTCACTCCGGGGCAGCAACGAATCATGCTGGTATGGCCTGTACGGCGCCGGCGTGAAGGTCACGGGAACGATGTTCGATTCCCTCAAGCTGGAAATGGGTCTTTACCATTTCGAGACGACGAAGGTCCTGGACTGGCGGGGCAAAGGGGTTACATGGTTTGGCGACGAGGCCGACCTTGGCCTTGAATACCGCCTGGGGGATTTTCTTTCTCTCTTTCTCAATACCGGCTTCTTCCTCCCCCGGCGCGCCTACAATGCCCGGAAGGCGATGAAGTATTATTACGAGGACCAGCTGGCCCTGATGGAGCATCTCGGTCTTATCCCGGGGGATAACAACCTCTGGTGCCTCCGGTATCTCAACCTGCGGGGTTACGATCATCATTCATCGAAGAGCGTCATCTTCGAAATAATGGCGGGTGCCACCGTCACCTACGACTGAAGGAGCGGGAGGCAGGCCGCGGAACGAAAAGGATTGTTCCGGGTCAGGGCGGGATAAGCGCTTATTCGACGATAAGCCTCGATATCTCGACCTTGTAAAGGTTGTGGACGTTGACGAGGAGTTTCCGGACGTTTTTAATTAGCTCACGATTAGTTGAACGCTTCTGGACATACCGGTCAATTTCATCGAGCTGGCTCTGGAGCATCTGGCCGAGATCATCGAGACCGCGCATTATTTCGACGGAAGTGCTCCCGCCCCGCTCGCGTTTCAGCTTCTTGATCT
>CAZKPR010000002.1:0-20832 GCA_964554685.1 uncultured Leptospirales bacterium
CGCTTTAATTCTCCTTTTTTTTCCTTACCCTTTCAACCACCAGGCTCACCGCGAGGAGCGTATAGGTAAGTATCAACACCACGATCCAGGCTTCCCTTGAAAGGGAAAGCTTCCCGTAAAGACCGCCGACAAGAATCCCGCTGGCCATGAAGGCGAGCGTGAAGGATACAATGCTTAATGCGCCCATGAATTTCCTCCCGAAACGAGTGATGCGGCGCCAGTGGGGCGCCGATACGATCATCGCCTCGATGAGGGTCAGGTGAAGGAGGATAAACTCCAGGGGAGGTACTTGTCATAGTGGGGGTTGATGATTTCATGAAAAACCGGGTACGCCAGGGCTTCCCTGAGGCGCGGCAGCAGGATGACGGACCGGATCGTCGTGTTGAAAAGGGGCTGCGCGGCGCCGGGCCTGAATGACGCGTGTGGTCCCGTGACCCGGACCACGACGGCCTCCGCGGTCGCCGCGTTCTCGTACGCGGCGGGCTTCCCGGGATCGGCGGGGGGGCGGAACGCGGGGCTGCCCGACAGGAGAAGCAGCGCTCCTGCGACGACAAGGACCCTCATTGCCCTCCCCGCGCGTTCCATGCCGTGCATGATGGCCCCGGGGCGGTTCCTGTCAACACAATTCCGGGAACCCCGCCGTAACGGCTCGCCCTCCCCCGCCCTGACCCAGCAGTTCCTTCGCCACGACGAGCTGGCCGTGGGCGATGCAGCCGTCGTTGCAGGGAAGGTTCCTGTGGAGATAGACCCGGAAGCCCTTCTCCGGGAGGAGTTGCGCGAGTCCCTCCAGGAGGACCCTGTTGTGGAACACCCCGCCTGACAGGGCCACGGATGCGATGCCCGTTTCCTCCCTGATGCGAAGGGCCACGGCCGTCGCGGTATGGATGATGGAAGCGTGGAAGGCCGCGGCGACATCCTCGGCGCGGATACCCTTTTCCATCAGGGAAACCAGGTACCCGACAAGGTCCCCGGTGCTGATGACAAGGCCCTCCCCGGCTTCGAAACCAGGGACATGGGGCCGCCCGGGGGCCCTTCCCCGCGACGCCGCCTCCTCCAGGAGCTGGGCCGCCTCCGCCTCGGCAGTGACGCTCCGGCGGATGCCCAGGATGGCGGCGACGCCGTCGAAGAGCCTCCCGATGCTGCAGGTGAGGGGCGAGTTTATGTTCTTCTCAATGATCTCGATCACCGCGTCGCTTTCCCCGTCCCGGGGCATCACCGGGCAGGAACGTCCGAACCGCCCGTGAAGGAGCGACAGGCCTATCTTCCAGACATCGTGGATGGCGCGCTCGCCCCCGGGGAGGGGAAAATATGAATAGTGCGCCGCGCGCTCGAAACCGTCGCGCCGGGCCACGAGGAACTCGCTTCCCCAGAGCGTGCCGTCGGTGCCGTAACCTGTGCCGTCGAAGGCGATGCCGATGACCGGGCCCTCCAGGCCGTTCTCCTCCATGACCGAGGCGATATGGGCGTGATGGTGCTGCACCTCGATCAATCTCCCGCCTTCCGACGCCAGCTCCCCGGCGTAGCGCCGCGTGTGATACCCGGGATGCATGTCCGCGGCCACGACACGCGGCTCCGCGTCGAAGACGCGGATAAAGTGCTCCGCCGTGGCGCGGTAGGCCTCCCAGGTGAGGGGGTCCTCCATGTCGCCCAGGTACTGGCTCATGATGATGAAATGCTTCCGGGCGATGGCGAAGCTGTTCTTCATGTCCCCGCCGGCGGCGAAAATGCAATCGGGGGAATCCGTCGAAAGGAAGGGGACCGGGATAAAGCCCCGGGAGCGCCGGATGAAGAAGGGACGCCCCCCGGAAACGAACATGACGCTGTCGTCCCCCTGGCCGATGATGTCCCGGTCATAGGTGACGAAATAATCCGCGATCCCCCCCAGCCGTTCCGTGATCGTTCCATCGCGGTACTCGATCGGCTCCTCGGAGACGTTGCCGCTGGTCATCACGAGGACCGCTCCGGGATCCAGGTGGAAAAGATGGTGCTGGAAGGGCGTGCAGGGAAGCATGAGTCCGGTCCATGAGAGCCCCGGCGCCACGAGACGGCTCAAAACGGCGCGGCGCTCCCTGACGAGGATGATGGGGCGCTCTTTCGAGAGAATAAGATTTCCCTCCAGGGGGGATATCTCGGCGAATTCCCGGGCCGCGTCAAGGGAACCCGCCATGACGGCGAAGGGCTTGAAGGGACGTCGCTTCCGCTTCCGAAGCTCCCTCACCGCCCCGTCCTTTATCGCATCGGCGGCGAGGTGGTACCCCCCCATCCCCTTGATCGCCACGATTCCCCCGTCATTGATGATTTCGA
Organism: uncultured Leptospirales bacterium; assembly: GCA_964554685.1. Taxonomy (GTDB): domain Bacteria; phylum Spirochaetota; class UBA4802; order UBA4802; family UBA5550; genus RBG-16-49-21. The sequence continues at coordinate 2,305 of CAZKPR010000002.1, forward strand.
GGGTGCGGCGCGCCACCTCCGCGGGGTCTGAAGTCAGTGGCTCCCCATCCCCCGATCGGAGGGTAATCCGGGGACCGCAGACCGGGCAGGCGTTCGGCTGGGAGTGGAATCGTCGGTCACCGCTGTCCCGGTACTCCGCGAGGCACCGGTCGCACTGGGCGAAGGGAGCCATGGAGGTGTTGACCCGGTCGTAGGGGATATCGCGGACGATGCTGAAGCGGGGCCCGCAGTCGATGCAGGTGATGAAGGGATAGAGGTGCCGCCGGTTCCCGGGGTCGAAAAACTCTTCGCGGCAGAGGTCGCACATCGCCACGTCGGGGGAATAAAAGGCCAGGCGCTCGGCGGCGGGGCGGCTCGCCTCTATGGCGAAACCGGCGGCACCGGCGGGGCGCGCGTCACGGACCTCCAGGGAAAGGATCACCGCCAGTGGCGGCGCGGAATCGGACAGCTCCCGCACAAAGCCGTCGACGGCATCGTCATCCCCCTCGGCATGGACGACCACCCCCTCGGTATCGTTATACGTCCCGCCCCTGACTCCCCGCCGCGCGGCCAGGCGGCTGACAAAGGGGCGGAACCCCACGCCCTGGACGATACCCCTGATTCTTACAGTGACGGCTTTCATTATCCTTCCGGCGCGGTATGCCCTCCCCCCCGGGGGAACGGCGCGGGCCCCTCAGATCAGGTACCCGATCATGCCCATGAGATAGATGGAGTGGCGCTCCCCCCCCATCCGGTCGTAATCAAGGAACCCGGTGCCCAGACCGATCTCGACGAGGACCCTGTTCATGACCACGCCGAAGATGAGTCTTCCCCCGAAATCCACGGGCGACAGCTCCGGGCGCATGTTTACGCTCGAGCTGTAGAAAACCAGCCCGTAGTTCGCCTTGGCCTGGAAGAGAACGGCGATATCAAGCCCGAGGCCGAGGTAGAAGTCCTGGTAAAAGAAGAAACGGTAGGCCACGGGGAGGGACACGTAGTTCGTATCGACCTTCGAGGTGAACACATACCGCGCCAGGGGCAAACTGTAGACAAGCTCCGGGGGGAGGCTGTAGAACAGCACCCTCATGAAACCGACTTCGGCAATCTTGACCTGGATTTTTCGCTGTTCGAAGAAGGCCCCCAGGGACAGGTAGTGGAGCCTCCGGATCACCAGGAAGGCTTCCATCCCTCCGCGAAAACCCGCCTCGAAGGATCCCTCCACGAACCGGTAGCGGTACAGGGGCGTGAAGGCGGGCCGGGGGCCGAGTACTCCCGTGCCCACGGCTCCGAGGCTGAATCCCATCTTGAAGGAAAAGGTTTTTCTCCTGTTCCTTGCCCGTTCCCGCTCCGCCGGTGATGGCTCCCCGGCAGTTTCCTCGTCGCGGTTCTTCGGCCCCACGCGGGGCCCCTCGCCGTCCCGGTCATCGCGTATCCTGTTCAGGATCCCCGAGTCATATTCTTCTCCGGCTCCCCCGGAGGAATCAGAGGTCTTCTCCGCCGGGGGAGACGCGGCTTTCCCGGGAAGTGGAGCCCCCTCGGCGAGGGAGAGCGCGGTAGCAAAGATGACAGCGATGAAGACTCGTTTTTTCATTCGGGACACCCCGTGGAGCCGTAACCAGCCTGAAACCTATCAATGCGCGACGGGACCCGTCAATCGATTTTTTCCGCCGGCACCGGGGAGGAAATTTCACGCTCGCCGGACGATCCATGCCCTTCTTACCCTGAAAAAAAGGTGGACAGTTTCATCGCCATCAATGAAAAAAGGTGGAATCATCAATACCACACCGCGAGGACACGCAGATGGAAGTGAAGATATTACAGGACATCCTTGAGTCGAACAAAAACGTCGCGGACGAGGTGAAGGCCCTCCTCGGTGAAAAGGGGATCTACATGATCGACATGATGAGCTCCCCCGGTTCGGGCAAGACCACGCTGATCGACGCGGTCATCGACGCCCTGAAAAAGGACTACCGCATCGCCGTCATCGAGGGCGATATCAAGACCACGAAGGACGCGGACCGCCTGGCGCGGCACGGGATCCCCATCTACCAGATCGAAACCGATCGCTTCGGCGGGGACTGCCATCTCGAGAGCTCCTGGGTGAAACGATGCCTGGAGCAGTTCGACCTTGACAGTCTCGACATGGTCATCGTGGAAAACGTCGGCAACCTGGTCTGCCCCGCGGAATTCCAGCTCGGCGATGACGAGCGTATGGTCATCCTGAGCGTCACCGAGGGCGAGGACAAGCCCGCGAAGTACCCCCTCATGTTCAACACATCGGACACCATGGTGCTGAGCAAGATCGACCTCCTGCCCCACCTCGAATATGACATGGGTGAGCTGATGAAAAACCTCCGGTCCGTGAACCCGAAGATCGAGGTATTCCAGGTGAGCTCGAGGACGGGTGAGGGAATGGACCGGTTGATCGGCCATATTCGAGGCCGCATCGATGGCAAGAAGCGGAAGGCCTAGGGGGATCGTCCTTATTCCCAAACCAGCAAGGCCATGGGCTTCTCTTCGATAACATTCCTTTTCTATTTTTTACCCGCGGTGCTCCTCGCTTACTTTGTCGTTCCGAGAGGTTCCAGGAGAATACTCCTCCTCGCCGCCAGTTACGGGTTCTACCTCTGGGGTTCACCCACCGGGGCGGCGATTCTCATCGTTTCAACGGTGCTTGATTTTATCCTCGCCCGCGCCATGCTCTCGGTCCACCCGGGAAGGAACAGGAAGCTCGTACTTGCCTCGGCGGTCACGATAAACGTGTGCATTCTCCTCTATTACAAATACTCGAACTTTTTCGTAGGGGAGATCAACCACGCCCTGGCGCATTTCCACGCGACGCCGATCCCCTGGACCGCCGTCGCGTTCCCCATCGGCATATCCTTCATAACCTTCCATAAAATCAGCTACCTGGTGGACCTTTATAACGGCACCGCTCCCCCGGCGCGTCGCCTGGCCGACTATGCCCTCTACCTGGCCCTGTTCCCAAAGCTCCTCCAGGGGCCCATCGTGCGATATGGACCCCTTGCCCAGGAGATCGCGAAGCCTGAAAGCGGCCTGGAAAACGCCTTCGAGGGCGCCGTGCGCTTCTGCGTGGGCCTCGGGAAAAAAGTGCTGATCGCCGACGCGCTCGGCCCCGTGGTTGACCGGGTCTTTCTTCTCGAATCCCCGTCATTGACCGTTGGATACGCCTGGATCGGCGCGATCTTTTACACCTTCCAGATCTATTTCGACTTCACCGGTTACACGGACATGGCCATCGGCATCGGGCGGATCATGGGTTTCTCCTTCACGGAAAATTTCAACCGCCCCTACATAGCCAGGAATTTCACCGAATTCTGGCGCCGATGGCACATCACCCTCGGCGCCTGGTTCCGGGAATACCTTTACATCCCCCTCGGGGGGAACCGGTCCGGCGTCGCCAGGACCTACCTGAACCTCTGGATCGTCTTCTTCGTTTCGGGGCTCTGGCACGGCGCGAACTGGACCTTCATCATCTGGGGGCTTTTCCACGGCTTCTTCATCTTCCTTGACCGTGTTTTCTGGATTGAAAAGTCAAAGAAGCTCCCCGCGGCCTTCAATGTTGCGATCACCTTCCTCCTCCTGGTGGTAGGATGGGTCTTTTTCAGGTCCGATACGATCGGCGGGGCCTTCGCGTACCTGGGCAGAATGTTCGAATTCTGGAACGTCCACGCGATCGAGACGACGGTGCTGCCGCCGCAGCTCGTGGGGAACAGGGAGGCCTTCATGCTGGTCTTCGCCGCCGCGGCGAGCTTCTTCCCCGACGGGTGGTGGCAGGCGCTGCGGAACGCCGCGCGCATCCGCGTGAAGGAAGGGCACCTTGCGGCCATGAAGGCCGTCGCGGCGTTCATCCTCCTCCTGCTGTCGGTCATTTCCATGCTCAACAACAGCTTCAACCCATTCATATACTTCAGGTTCTGACCATGGCGGGGAAAAAAATATTCATCCTCATTCTCTTCCTCTTCGCGGCCCTCGTCCTGGTCCAGACATACCTCCGCCCCTTCCCGGACATGGTCCTGAGCGGCGCCGAGGAGCGGCGGCCCATGGAGCGGCTGACGGCAAGCGGTTTCATCTCCCGCTCTTTCCAGGACTCGGTGGAAGAGTATTTCAAAAAAAATACCGGGTTCCGTGGGTTTTTCGTCAAGCTCGACAACCAGATCAACTACTCGATCTTCAGGGAATTCTCCCGCAACCACCCGCGACGGCTCATACTGGGGAAGGACCTCCAGCTCTTCGAAGAACCCTACGTCGATCTTTACAACAGGATTGACGTGGCGGACAGTGATGAACTGGAAAAAAGAGTTGCCGCTCTCAAGCTTCTTCAGGAGTCGCTGGGGAGGAGAAACGTCTCCCTCCTGCTCATCGTAACCCCGAGCAAAACCACCATCTATCCCGAATACATACCCAGGAGGATGGTGATGAAGGAGCGCCTTGACCGGAGGGACAGCTACCAGCTCCTGCTCCCCCTTCTCGAGCGTCACGGCATACGTTTCATCGATGGAAGAAAAATGTTCCTCGAGATGAAGGACCGGGGAATTCCGCAGCTTTTCCCCTCGAGCGGATCCCACTGGAGCCTCTACGGAGCGTACCTGTTTACCGACCGCATGATCGCCGAGATGGAGCGCGTGTCGGGAAGGCGCATGGCGCGCATCTCCTCCCGGGGCACGATAGAACGAAAAAACCCGATTGACCTGGACAAGGACGTCGCGCGCCTCGCCAACGTGCTGTTCACCCGGGCCCTCTTCACCGAGTACCTCTATCCCGTCACCCGGACCGACGCGCCCGGCGGGGCCTGGCGGCCCGACGTGCTGATCATCGGCTCGAGCTTCTGCTGGAACATCCTCCACTACCTGGGCGCCCACGGGGTGTTCAGGCCCCTGGCGTTCTACTATTATTTCAACACCGCCTATTCCTACCCGGAGAAAACGCGGCGTCCCATCGACCGGGAGCGCGTCGACTGGCACGGCGAGGTCCTCTCACGGGATTTTGTTATCATCGAGGTCAACGAGGTGGCCATCGGCGAAATGGGATACGGTTTTATCGAAACGGCGCTCCGCCACCTGGAAGATGGGAAGGGGGAAATCAAGAAATAAACTGGCGTGTCAGTTTTTTTTCTTGATTTCCAGGGAACCGTTCTTTTTCATAGCACAAACGGGGCATCACGGCTACCGGGACGGTCCGCGATGCCCTCTTCACCCGCCCGGGGCGGATATGTACTTAATTTCAAACCAACAGCGATACACAGAAGGAGGTCCCATGATCACGTTAAAGAACACGTCGATACCCGCGGTATTCCAGGCCCAGGTCAGGACATACGGTGAGCGCGCCTGCGTCACATACAAGGACCCCGCCACGGGATCCTATATCCCCATCTCCTGGAAGGAAATGGAGAGAAGGGTCCGCCACCTCGGATGCTACCTCCTCTCCCTGGGCGTGAAAAAGGGCGATCGCGTGGGGCTCTTCTCACCCAACAGGCCCGAGTGGTGGATCGCCGATCTCGCGATTCTTTCCATCGGCGCGGTGAACGTTCCGATCTACGCCACGAACTCCGCCGAGGAGTCGCGCTACATACTTCACAACTCCGGGACAAGGGTCTGCATCGCCGGTACCGCGGACCATCTCGACAGGATACTGGCGGCAAAGAAGAAACTCCCGGGTCTGAAAAGCATCATAGTGATCGATGACGTTAAATCCTCCGTTAAATCGGTCACCACCCTGGCCGACGCCTACCGGAAGGGAGCGGCATACAGGAAAGAGGGCGATTTCGACAAGCGGATCAAGACCGTCAGGCCCCAGGACCTCGCTACCATCATCTACACCTCGGGCACCACGGGAGACCCGAAGGGCGTCATGCTGACACACGACAACTTCATCTCAGACGCCAGGCAGATCCACAATGACTTCATCGACTACATAGACGACACCCACGTGCTCCTCTCGTTCCTTCCCCTTTCCCATTCCCTGGAGCGCACGGCGGGTTACTACTTCCCCCTCTTCGCGGGCTGCACCGTCGCCTTTGCCGAGGATTTCTCCAAGGTGGTCGACAACATGAAGGAGGTCCGGCCCACCTTCATTATCAGCGTCCCCAGGCTCTACGAGAAGATCCATTCCGTGATCCTCTCGCGACTCCCCGACGCCTCGGCGATCAAGAGGGCCCTCTTCAGCGCCGCCATGGCGACGGCCAAGAAGAACCTTCCCTACGTGTGCGAAGACAGGCCCGCGCCCGGCCTCCTGGGCCTCCGGGTAAAATTCTTCGACAAGCTCATCTTTTCGAAGTTCCGCGAGGGCCTCGGCATGGACCGGATGCAGTTCGCGGTGTCGGGCGGCGCTCCCCTCTCCGTTTCGGACGCCGAGTTCTTCATCGGCATGGGCATCAAGATCCTCGAGGGCTTCGGCCTCACCGAGACCACGCCGGTCACGAACGTCAACCCCCCGTGGAAGCTGAAACCGGGTACCGTGGGCCCTCCCCTTTCCGAGACCAAGGTGAGGATCTCCGACGAGGGTGAGCTCCTCATCAAGGGCCCCCAGGTGATGAAGGGCTACTACAAGAACAAGAAGGCGACGGACGAGGTCTTCACCAGGGACGGCTGGTTCAGGACCGGCGACCTGGCCAGGATCGACGAGGACGGCTACGTGGCCATCACGGGTCGCATCAAGGACATCATCGTCACCGCCGGCGGCAAAAACATCTCCCCGCAGAATATCGAGAACGACCTGAAGTCATCGAAGTACATCGAGCAGGTGGCGGTCATCGGGGACAGGCGGAAATACCTTTCCGCCCTGGTCATCCCCTCCTTCGAGAACCTCGAGAAATGGGCAAAATCCAGCGGAATCTCCTTCAGCGGCAACAGCGACCTCGTTGCCAACGCCGACGTGAACGGGATGATGCGGGGCGAGATCGACCGGATAATGAAGAACTACGCCCGGGTCGAACAGATACGCAAATTCACGATGCTCGACGCGGAGTGGACCCAGGACACCGGGGAGATCACCCCGTCACTCAAGGTGAAGCGACGCGTCATCGAGGAAAAATACGGATCATACATCGAGGCGATGTACCCGGAAGGGGGCGCCGACTGATCAACCGGCGCAGGAACAAATGAAAAAAGGCGGCACCCCGGTGCCGCCTTTTTTCGTGCTGCGTTACTCGCGCCTCACCGCGCTGCGAAATACTCCATGATCGAGGCGGCGACCTGGTCGGACTGCTCCCAGGGCACCATGTGCGCGGCCCGGTCGATAACGACCAGGCGGGAATCGGGGAGAAGTGAATGGTACCGCTCTCCCATGGCCGGCGGGACCACCCTGTCGTATTTCGCCGAGATGACCAGCGTGGGGGCGCTGATGCCGCCGCACCGCGTGTCCAGGAAATTCCGGAACAGGCCCTCCCTCGTCACGCGGGCCATCGCCTTCCGGTCCTCTTTGTCCTTCAGATTGCTCATGGCCACGTCCCGGATGAATTCCTCCGGCACGTCGTTTTCCCTGTAGAACATCAGTCCCTTGATATGGCGCCGCACCATCCCCTCTGTCAGGAGATCCGCCAGGATGCCTTCCATTCTCAGGGCCCGCGCCGCGCGAATATAGCCGGGGAGAAGTTTCGGCGTTTCCTCCATGCCTGCGGCGCATATGAGAACCAGCCCCCTGACGCGGGCCGGAGCGGTAATGGCGACCTTCGCCGCGATCTCCCCCCCCATGCTGTGCCCCACGACATAGGCCCGTTCAATCCCCAGAGCGTCCATGAAGGCGATGACACGCTCGGCCTGGGCGTCCGTGCCGTAGCTCACCGACGGGTCAAGGGGCTTGTCAGAAATGCCGTGGCCCAGGAGGTCCGGGGCGATGACCCGGTAGCGGTCCGCCATGGCGGGCATGACCTTCTTCCAGTAGGCGCCCCAGCAGAGCCAGCCGTGGATCATGATCATCGGCTCCCCCGTCCCCGCCTCAAGGTAGTGGATGGTATGGGGGCCCACGGTGACGAAATGGGAATCGCCGATTTTTTCCCGTCGCAGCTCCTCTTTCACGCTCTCGACGGTGTACGGTGCCGATGAACAGCCCATGGAGACTGCAATCATCGCGCCGAAAAGGAATGAATGTCGCATTGCATACCCCCGGTCATTTTGTCATGGCGCGCAGGGAATCCCGGGTGAGGAGGCTGCGCAGTTCGCGCAATAGAACCCTAGGCGGGCTCGCCGCGTCCACGCGGTCGCCGGCGCTTTCGACTACGGCCTCGTACTCGGAGGTCTTCGCCTCGAGCTCGCGTATCGTCTGCTTCATGTTCTCATCAGGCCTGATGTCGCCCCGACATGTCGCCATATCTTCCCCCTGTTGAACGGACTTCCATTCTCCATCAGGGTAGCCTCCCGGCGGGGCCGCGTCAAGAGTTTTTCAGGGGGACGCCGCCGGCACTGCCGGAAGGACCATGCAAACGAACGCCGGGCGGGGTCCATCCCGCGCCCGGCGTTCCACGATCCGGTTCTCGGTTCTTCCGCCTACTGCACTTTTTCGATGAGGCACGCCCCGGCGTTGCCGAAGGCGCCGCAGAGGGACGCCATGCCGTACTTCTCATCGGGAAATTCCGTCTTCATGATGTTCAGAAGGGTAATGAGAATCCTGGCCCCCGACTGTCCCAGGGGATGCCCCAGGGCGATGGCGCCGCCCCAGACGTTGACCCGCTTGAAGGGGGCGTTCTCGTTGTCGAGCTTGAGGTCCCTGATGCAGGCGAGGGACTGGCTCGCGAATGCCTCGTTCAGCTCGATGGGACCGATGTCCCCGGGGCCGAGCCCGGTCCTCTTGAAGAGCTTGGTGACCGCCGGGATGGGGCCTATCCCCATGACCGTGGGATCGCACCCGGCCAGGACGCCGTAGCTGAACTTGTAGCGGTACTCCAGTCCCAGCTTGTCCGCCTTTTTCCGGCTCATCAGGAGAAGCGCGCAGGCGCCCTGGGTGAGGGGTGACGCCGTTGCCGCGGTGACAACCCCTCCCGGCTTGAAGGAGGAGGTCATGGTCTTCATCTTCTCCGGGTCAATCTTGTCCCGTATCCACTGGTCGTGCTCGACGAGGATTTCGTTTCCGTCATCGTCGAGGCCGGGAACGGGGATTATCTCGTTCTTGAATTTTCCCGCGTTGCGGGCCTCGGCGGCCTTTTTATTCGACCAGACCGCCATGTTGTCCATGTCCTCGCGGGAGATCTTCCACTGTTCCGCCACCTTTTCCGCCGTGGCGCCCATGAGGAGATCGGCGCCGTTGTAGAACTTGAGCAGCCTGGGGGGAAAATCGATGTTGGCCCCCATGGGCACCTTCTCCATGTCCTCGACGCCGCCGGAGATCATGATATCGGCCTCCCCCGTCATGATGGCCCGCGCGGCGTGCATGGTCGCCGACATCCCCGAGGGGCACTGGTTCGTGAGAGTGTTCGTGGGCACGCTGTCGGGAAGGCCCGAGGCGAGCCAACCGAGCCTGCCGACGTCGTTCTGCATTCCCGAGGGATTCGCGGACCCGATGAAGACCGCGTCGACGTCTTCCGGCTTTACCTTCTTGTTCCTTGCAAAAAGCCCCTCGTACACGAAGGTGAGCAGCTCGTCCGGCCTCTGCTTTCTGAACCATCCCTTCTCCCTGTGGGCCCTTCCGTTCGGCGTGCGCACGCCGTCGATAAATACCGCTTCTTCCATACTCTCGACTCCTCTTGCTTATTTTTTTCCGGCTTTTCGTTTCGCCTTTGCTTTCTTCTTCTTTTTCGCCTTCGGCGCCGCGGTCCCGCGCGCCGCGCCTCCCGCCTCCATCTCCCGCAGGGCCTTCTTGTCCACCTTCTGCACTTCCGTGAGGGGCATCGCGTCGATCATGACCACCTTTTTGGGGACCGCGTATTTCGCGACATGCTTTTTTAAGAAATCAATGATCTCCCTTTCGGAGATGTCACGGCGGTAGCGATCCTTCGGCTGTACGTAGACCACGATCCGCTCGCTTCCCTCCCGTTCCGGGTCGGGAACGCCGATGGTGGCCGCCATCTGGACCTTGGGATGGCGGTAGAGGATGTCGTCCACCTCGCGGGAGTAGACCTTGTAGCCCGACACGATTATCATGTCCTTGGTCCTGTCCACGATATAGAAGAATCCCCGTTCGTCGATCCTGACAACGTCGCTGGTGTGGATGAAGCCCTCGTCATCAACGCCGCTCCCCTCCTCGGGCCAGTAACCCTTCATCCTCTGGGGGCCCCGGAGAAGCATTTCGCCCCGGGCGCCCCGCGCCATCTCATCGATCCCGATCTCCTCTCCCGTTTCCACGGAGAGGAACTTCACCTCGGTGTCCGGGAAGGGAATGCCGATGGTCCCGCGCTTCTCCGCGGCGTCTTTCCCGGCATCGTCTTTCGCTGTCTGCTTCGACCCGGTCAACCGCCCCAGGACGTAGAAGAGCCGGCTCAGGATCATTCCCAGGACCCGGCGCGGCAGGAGCCTGAGCGCGGCGTTAAAGATCGGGAGAACACCGGGAATATTCAGGAACATGGTGTTCAGCCTGGTGACGGCGCGGCCGCCGAACACACGGACCAGGAAGGTCGTGTTCAGGTGGGTGCAGGGAGACATCTCCGAAAGGCCGTAGCCCTCCATGATCCCCCCCCCGGCCTTCTTTTCGTAACGCTCCTGGGTGCTCGTGGGGAGGGGGGCGGAGCCGGACACGCCGAGCATGCCGTATCCCGTCAGCTCCTCCGATATCTGCATGAACTGCGTGGGCACCCCGATCTTGATGACGGGATAGTGCTTCTTGATTGTCCGGATCATTCCCCGGGTGTCCCGCGGGTCCGGTATGAGGATCTGGTTGTGGCCGAAGAGGGTGATGGTATGCATGATCACGTGCCCGTAGGAGTGGAAAAAGGGCAGGCCCAGGAGGTCCGTCGCGGCGCCGCGGAGGAGCGCCCCCGCTTTCCCCAGGGAGTGCATGTTCTGCAGCGCGTTGGCGTAAATGTTCCGGTGGGTCAGCATGCATCCCTTGGCGAGGCCCGTGGTGCCCCCGGTGAAGATGAGCGTCTCAACATCGTTCTCCACGTCATAGTCAATATCCGGCGGCGACGGCGGCGTCGATTCGATCATGTCCTTCATCCAGACCGCCCCGGCGGGAAGCTTTCCCATCACGCCCGTGGCGATCTCGCCGGAATAATCGTCAAGCCTGCAGAGGATCAGGTGGCTGATTCTGCATTTCCTCACCACCCTTTCGGCGATATCGGTGTGCCAGTCAAGGGTGATGAGCGCACCCGGCGCCCCTTCCTTGAACTTGTACTCCAGGGTCGTCAGGGGCTCGAGGGAACTGCTGGGGATATGGACCAGGCCCGCCCGCGAGATGGCGTAATCGGCCAGGACAAACTGTACCGACGTGGGGAGAATCGTGGCCACGCGGTCGCCCTTTTTCAATCCGAGACGGCCCAGGGCCGTTGCGAGTCGGTCAACCTTTTCCCTGACCTCGGGATAGGTCATCATGCGATCAAACTGGATGAGTCCGTTTTTTCTGAATTTTTTCGCCGCATCGTAGAGGATGTCGTGCACCGGCCTGTCGGGATAGGGCCGCAGGGTATCAGGAACCCCCGTGATCCTGTATTCCTTCGTCCACGGTAACGTATTCCCGTTCATTGTCGGTTCCTCCCCCTGGTGAAGCGCGTGTCGGCGTTACCGCGCGTTTCGGGGCACCCGATCCCGCGTACCCCCTCGGGATTATGCCGGACCGGGTGCCATTGACGCTGCGGCGGTATCAGGTAAAAAGGGGCTGGGTCGCCATGGCGAAGGCCATGTCCCCTTCGATCTTCATGGCGCCGGACATGAAAAGGTTGACCGGGTTGGTCTCCTTTCTCATGAGTGCGGAGGTGTCCTTTGCGCTCATCTTGAATACGGAACTCGGCTCGTTGGCGCCGTTCAGGATAGCCTGGAGCTTGACCACGCTTCCGTCATCGTTGGTGATCTCGGCGACAAAGCTTCCCTTGAGGGAATTCAGGGCGTTGTACTTCGCCTTGTTCAGGTCGTTCTGGATTCCCAGGATCATGTCAAGGTTTCCGGACTTGATCATCTTCTCCATCTCTTCCCTGGTGATCTTGAGACGCAGTTTCGGGTTCGAAATGTCCTCTTTCTTGAACTCGACGTCCGCCCCGTTCTTGAGGGTGTAGCTGTAGGTCTCACCAGAAACATCGACGACCATAGTAATTTCCGTGCCGGCGAGATCGGTGGCCGCGTTGGAACTCGCAAGCTGCTCCTTCGCTACCGAGGGCATCACTTCTGACAGCAGCTTGTCAACGCTGGTGTCGGTGGGTATCTCGGGTATTGAAGCCATAGTGGCATCCTCCTTGTGGTGTGTGATGGTCAAATTTAAACTGACATGTCAGTTTTCTATTTCCCCGGGAGTTCGTCAATGATTTTTTTCGCCTCCCCCGCGGTGCGTCCGGAAAAAATGAAAAATTTCCATTGACAAAAACCGCCCCCGGAGATATTTAAGACTGACATGTCAGTTTTATTTGATGTCGGTTGCGTGTCAACAGCATTTTGTGACACAGAAAAAAATATGGCGATTCCCGCGCTGCGGCGAAACTGATACCCAATGGATGGTGCACGATCAATGAAAGCCGATGTGAGAAAAAACATGATACTGGAATACGCCAAGCGGCTGTTTTCTCGAAAGGGCTATTACGACACCCAGATATCCGACATCGTCGACGAGGCGAAAATCGCCCGGGGGACGGTGTACCAGTATTTCAAGAACAAGGACGACATTTTCATCACCCTGATACGCAACTTCTACAACGACTGGGAGCGCACCATTTCCCTCGAGATGCACAGCATTGATCTCGCGACGATATCCCCCGTCGAGTACTTCTACTTCAGGGTCCACAACACCCTGGCGTTCCTGGCCAACGACCCGGACCTCTGCAATATCGTGCTCAGAATGGGCATAGGCCTGAGCGGCGAGCTGGAAACGAGCATACGCCGATTCGAAAAAAAAATACACAACCTTATCATGGGCGACCTGGATCTGGGCATCAGGAACGGTCACGTCAACGGTAAACTCAACATAGAGATGGCCTCGAACCTCATCACGGGGTCCCTCCTCAAGACCGCGCACTACTATTTTGCCAGCAGGAAGGGCAAAAGGAGCCCCCGGGAGATAGAATCGATGTCCAGGGAGATCATCGACTTTTTCTCGCCGGCAATTTTTATCAAAAAGTAATTGACGCGAGGACAGCCGGCGGGTCAGTTGAAAACTGACATGTCAGTCTAATATCATCCCGCGAGAGGTAATTGATGGAAGAGAAGGAATTCAGCTTCGGAATGTCCGAAGAACAGCGCACCATGAAGGAAACCGTGGCGCGACTGGTTAAATCAGCCGTGACGGACAGCGCCCACGAAATGGACGAGGCAGGCGCGGTCCCCGGCGAAATGATCCAGAAGGTCTGGGAGCTCGGCGCCGTCATCTCGGTCATCCCCGAAGAATTCGGGGGATACGGCATGGAGTACTCCCCGGTCATGAACAGCATTATCCTTGAGGAGCTCGCCTTCGGCGACATGGCCCTGGCCGTGGCGGCGACGCTCCCCTCCCTTTTCCTCTACCCCCTTCTGGAAAACGGATCCGAGGGGCAGAAGAAAAAGTACATCCCGCCCTACTGCGACGCCGCGTACCGGGCCTGCACGGCGGCGATCAACGAACCCCATTTCACATTCGATCCCGTGACCCCCGCGACGACGGCCGAAAAAAAGGGCGCCGCCTACGTGCTGAACGGCACCAAGTGTTTTGTTCCCATGGCAGCCGAATCGGGCCACATGCTGGTGAGCGCCCAATCCGGGGGCGGAACCGAGCTCTTCATCGTGGCGACGGACAACCCGGGGCTGAAGATCGGCGAGCGCGAGAAAAACCTTGGCCTCTACGCGCTTCCCACCTATACGGTGACCCTGGAGAACTGCGAGGTCCCCGCATCGGACCTTCTCGGCGAGGGCGCCGGGGGCGGCTATGACCGATCCCTGCAGAAAAGCCGCGCCGCCATTGCCGCCCTGGGCGCCGGCGTCTCCCGGGCATCCTTCGAGTACGCCCGGGACTACGCGAAGGAGCGGGTCCAGTTCGGCGAGCCGATCGCCAGCCGTCAGGCCGTTGCCTTCATGATCGCGGAGATGGCGTACGAGGTGGACTCGATCCGCCTCATGGCATGGAAGGCCGCTTCCGCCCTCGAGGCGGGCCGCGACGCGCGCCGCGAATCCTACCTGGCGAAGGTCTACGCCGGCGACATGACCATGAAGATCACCGATTACGGTGTCCAGGTCCTCGGCGGCCACGGATACGTGCGCGACCATCCCGTGGAGCGCTACTATCGGAACGGCAGGGGCATCGCCATTCTCGAGGGAATCGCCACGGTGTAAACACAGGATACCAGGGAGAACGACCATGATACATCTTGAAATGAACGATAAAATGCTCCAGGTGAAGAACAACATCAACAACCTGGCCAAAGGGGTGCTCCGCCCGATCGCGCGGAAATACGACGAGAACGAGCACGAATTCCCAAAAGAGCTTGAAATGTTCCGCTCCATCAAGATAATGGGGGGCGGGAAGAAGAAAAAGAAGGAAGGCGAAGAGACCGGGACGGACAAGCCCGCTCCGAAGCGGCTCGGGACGAACCTCGCGACGGTCATCAGCATCGAGGAGATGTGCTGGGGCGACGCCGGGCTCCTCCTCTCGCTTCCCAACGCGGGGCTGGGCAACGCGGCCATCGCCGCCGTCGCCACGGATGAGCAGATGGAACGGTTCGGCGACAAGTGGGCCGCCATGGCGATCACGGAACCGGCCTCGGGCTCCGATTCCGGGTCGATCACCGCTACGGCGAAGCTCGACGGCGACGAGTGGGTGCTGAACGGCGAAAAGATTTTCGTTACCTGCGCCGACCGGTGCGATGTCGTGGTCGTATGGGCCACGGTCGACCGGAGCGCGGGCAAGGCGGGAATAAAGTCCTTCGTCGTGGAGAAGGACCGGCCCGGCTTCAAGCTTGAAAAGCTCGAGCACAAGCTGGGTATACGGGCCTCGGACACCGGGACCTTTGTCCTCGACGAGTGCCGCATACCGAAGGACAACCTGCTGGGCAGCGCCGAGGTGAAGAAGGGGACCGAGGGCTTCAAGGGCGTCATGAAGACCTTCGACAACACCCGGCCCCTCGTGGCCTCGATGTCACTCGGGATCGCCCGGGCGGCCATCGATTTCACGCGGGAAAAAATGGAGGAAAGCGGGATAACCCTGGATTACCACCGCAATCCGAACAACATAAGCGCACTGGAGAAGGAGTTCTATCTCATGGAGGCGAACCTCGAGGCGATGCGCCTCCTTACCTGGCGCGCCGCCTGGATGGCCGACAACGGGGAGTTCAACAACCTGGAGGCATCCATGTCGAAGGCGAAAGCCGGGCGGTACGGAACGATCATAACCCAGAAGTGCTGCGAGCTCCTGGGGCCCCTGGGTTTCTCGCGGGAACACCTCGCCGAGAAATGGATGCGGGACAGCAAGATCATGGACATCTTCGAGGGGACGGGACAGATCCAGCACCTCATCGTCGCCCGGAACGTGCTTGAGTACTCGAGCAAGCAGCTGAAGTAGCGCCTGAGGAAGTGGCCGGCGGGTCTCCTCGCCGGCCACTTCAGAACCATACAATCCACGTAAAGGAGTGCTGCAATGAATATCAACGACGTAAAGAAGATCGCGGTCCTCGGCTCCGGCGCAATGGGGCACGGAATCGCCCAGGTGTGCGTCCAGGCGGGATACGCCGTCACGATGCGCGACATCAAGCAGGAGTTTCTTGACGGGGGCGTGGCGAAGGTGAAGGAAAGCCTCGAGTTCCTCGTCGGGAAAGGAAAACTCCCTGCGGAGGAGTGCACGAAGGCCCTTTCCCTGCTTTCAACCACCCTCGACATGAAGGAGGCGGTGTCGGGAGCCCAGATCGTCATCGAGGCGGTCCCCGAGATCATGGACCTGAAGAAATCCGTGTTCAAGGAAGTCTCGGACATGGCGGCGCCGGACGCCATTCTCGCGACGAACACCTCCACCATGAGCATTTCGGAAATCGGCACCGTGGTGAAAAACCCGGAGCGCTTCGTGGGCCTTCACTTCTTCAATCCCGTCAACAGGATGAAGCTCGTCGAGGTCATATACGGCGACAAGACCTCCGACGCCGCGGCAGACCTGATGTGCGAGGTGGGCACCAAAATCGGCAAGATCCCCGTCAAGGTTCTCAAAGACCGCCCGGGGTTCATCGTCAACAGGATCAACGCCCCCAACCAGGCGCTCCTATCGGCGATCCTGGACGAAGGGAAAGTTCCTCCCCAGGAACTCGACGCGATCATGAAAAAAATGGGCGCCAAGATGGCCCCCTTCGAGACAGCGGATTTCGTGGGACTCGACGTGTTCTGCCACACCCTGGACTACTACGCGGAGACCCTCTCCCCGCAGTACAAGCCGGGGCCGTATCTCAAGGATAAGATCGCCAAAAAGGAGCTCGGCATGAAGAGCGGCAAGGGTATCTACGAATGGAAGGACGGGAAGGCGGTGATCGACACCTCGAAAGAAAGCCAGGAACTCAGCCCGATCCACCTCCTCTCGGTCCAGATCAACGAGGCGGTGAAGGTGCTGAAGGAGGGGCTGGCCAAAAACGTCCAGGACATTGACGACGCGGTCAAGTACGGCATGAACGCCTTCGCCGGTCCCTTCACCCTCGCCGCGGGGATGCAGCCCGAACAGATCACCGCGGCGCTGACCATGCTCCAGGAGCGTTTCGGCCTTGATTTCCTGAAGCCGGAACCCGAGATCGTCGATGGCTCTTTTAAGACCATCGGCCGGTAAACCGGTCTTCCCCCCCGCGGAGGGAGAAGGCAACCATAAACGGAGGAAACGCCATGTCTGACGCAGTAGTAATGGAACAGAGAGACCGCGTGACCGTGCTGACGATCAACAAGCCGAAGGCGAACCAGCTCAGCCACGAGGTCTTCGAGACGATACGTAAGAACCTCGACGCGATCGAGATGGACAGGAACTGCCTGGCCGTCGTCATCACCGGTTCGGGGGACCGCATATTCAGCGCCGGCGCCGACCTCTCGAGCGGATTCGGCGATTACAACGCCGTGGATTTTCTCAAGCGCGGCCAGGATGTATGGAACAAGGTGGAGCACTTCCCGAAGCCGGTCATCGCGGCCCTGAACGGGCACGCCCTGGGCGGCGGATGCGAGCTCGCCCTGGCGTGCCATTTCCGCTTCATGAAGAAGGGCGCGCGCATCGGCCTCACGGAAACGAACCTGGGCATCATGCCCGGCTACGGGGGGTCCCTCAGGCTCCCCAGGGTCGTGGGCAGGTCGAAGGCCCTGGAGCTGATGTTCCTGGGGACCCAGGTGGATGCCGAGGAGGCCCTTCGCATCGGCCTGGTCGACCGTCTCTGCGAGGAGGGGAAAACCCTCGACGACGCCGTCGCCTTCGGCGCGGAGCTTGCCAAGCGCCCGCCGCTGTCAATCAGGTCGATCCTGAAGGTCGTGACCCTGAGTCCCGGCATCTCACCGGACACGCACCTGAAGATGGAGCGCGAGGAGCTGGCGAAGCTCTTCACCACCAAGGACATGATGGAAGGCATGACGGCCTTCGCGCAGAAGCGCGAGCCGCAGTTCAAGGGCGAGTAAGGAGGGGGCCGCCCCGCGACCCGGGGCGGCCGCTGCCATGAAGGCACCGCGATTTTTCATCCCGCTCCTGATCCTGCTCCTCGCCGTTCCGCTCCGGGGCGGAACGCTCGTCCTCGGCACGGAGGATTCCTACCCCGTTCCCGTCGAAATCCTGAGGGACCCCGGTGGCGCCCTCACCTTTGCCGACGCCAGGGAATCCCGGTCGTTCAGGAAGACCGACGCGAACGCCCTCGGGTTCATCACCGACGCGGTATGGGCGCGGTTCACTCTCTCGGTGCCTCCCTGGAACGCCACGGAATGGTACCTTGAGATCGGCTACCCCCTCCTGAACGAAATCGAGGTCTACACCCCCGACGACGAGGGAAATTACTCGATGAAGCGTTACGGGAACAGCCTTCCCTTTTCCGAGCGGGACATCTTCCACCATAATTTCCTGGTCCGGCTCGCGCAGAAGCCGGGGACCTATTCCTACTACCTCAGGTTTAAATCCGACAGCGCGATGAACATCCCGATGAAGGTGCGCTCTATTACAAACGTGATCTCGGAGATCGACACCCTGAAGACGATCTTCGGTGTTTTCTACGGCGCCCTTCTCATCATCCTGGTGTACAATCTTCTCCTGGCGATCTACATGAGGGACTACACCTACCTCTGGTACGCCATCTTCATCTCGTCGCTCACCATGGTGTCCCTGGAATTGAACGGGTTCGGTTTCCAGTACCTCTGGCCGAACATTCCCATCCTGAACGGCATGTTTCCCTTCACCCTATTTTACACCCATTACACAATGGCCTTGTACACCGGGGGATAAAAAAAAACCCGAAACATAAAAAACCCCCGCCCAATTGGGGGAATGGGGGGGGGGCCC
>CAZKPR010000002.1:20842-56990 GCA_964554685.1 uncultured Leptospirales bacterium
ACACCTTCACTATATCAACTACCGGAACCTTCACGTGGTCCTGCTTCGCGCCATCCAGTCCTACATCGTCGCCGTGATCGTGCTGGGACTTCTCTCGCTCTTCCTTCCCTACCACGTCTCCATCATGGCCGGCGCCGGCGCCTATATCCCCGGCATCACGCTCATCACCCTCGGAAGCATCGACCTCATCCGCAAGCAAAAGCGCGAGGCGGTTTTTTACCTCGTGGCATTTTCCATGCTCCTGGCGGGGGTCGTCGTGACCGTCCTGAACCGCTTCGGCGTCCTCCCGAACAACTTCATGACCCTCTGGGGTTTCCAGATCGGGACCGTGATATCCATCGCCCTCTTCTCCCTTGGTCTGGCGGACAGGGTCAACTCCCTTCAGAAGAACCTCGAGGAGATAAACCTCAACCTGGAGGAGAAGGTAAAGGAGCGCACCAGGGAGCTTTCCGACGCGAACAGGGAGATCGAGGCGGCCATGGAGGAGATGGAGGCGATCAACGAGCGCCTGACGCAAACCAACCGGGACCTGGAAGACGTCCAGCAGGAGCTCCAGAGGGACATGAACATGGCGGCGTATCTCCAGTCGTCGCTCCTCCCGAAGCGGCCCCCGGACTCTGAGCTATACGATATCGCCCTGGCCTTTCTCCCGAAGTCGGGCGTCTCGGGGGACTTCTACGATTTCTACGGCGAGGGGGGCAATCTTCTCGGGGCGGGCATATTCGACGTTTCGGGCCATGGCGTCGCCTCGGGCCTGCTGACCCTCATGGCGAAATCAACCATCGCGGCGGCATTCCTCGAGATGAAAAACCGGCCCCTGGGCGACGTGATGCGCGTCATCAACGACCGTCTCGTTCAGCAGATCCACGGAGTGGACAACTATCTCACCGGCATCATCCTCAGGTTCGAGGAGGACAGGATCGAATACGTAAACTGCGCGCATCCCGATATGCTCTGCAAGAAATTCGACATCGGTAAAACCGGGAAGATCCTCAGCACCACGGGACAGAGGGTTGGAGGGCCCTTCCTCGGTATCGATCACGGGGTCTCCGCGAAGGAAGCCTGCTACCAGTCGATCACCTTCAGGATCGCGGCGCACGATTGCATCGTCCTCTTTACGGATTCGCTCCTGGAATCGACCGATCCCCGCGGGGAGGCATACCAGGAATCAAGGGTCATCGCGTCATTGAACGGCGCCCCGGAGGCCTCGGCCCAGACAATCCTCAATCACCTGGTGACCGATTTCTACGCCTTCCTCTCGAACCGCGACATCCATGACGACCTGACGATCATGGTGATCAAGAAAAAATAGGCGGCGCATTCAGCATCACTTCCCCTCGCAGGCCGCGTCGATGAGGCGCCGCAGCCTCTTCATGGCGGGGCCGTCCTTCCTCCAGACGCGGCAGGTATCAAGAAGGGTGGCGAGAAAGAATTCCGTGCGGGCAGGGTCGCCGAGCATGGACGCGGCGTCAATCGGGCTCCGGGCCCTGCTGGAGAAGATTCCCTGAAGCGCCGCGGGCCCCATGTCCAGAAGCAGGGTGAGCAGGTGCGTACAGCCCCTGGTCCCCCCGAGCAGATCCCTCATCCTTCGCGAAAAGCCCCGGGCGATCCGCTCGCCCCGTATCACCTCAAGGCTTTCCCGGAGCTCGCGGCACTCCTCCCGCGGCGTCCTCACGAGCTCCACCTCGACATCCTCGATCGTGAAAGCGTTTGCGTCGACAAGGAGACGCACCACCAGGTGGTGTATTTCGCCCGGCGGTCTTTTTTCGCCCGTGACCAGGTGGTATTCATTGAGCCGGTCGTCGACGAGCCTTCCCTCGACGATCACGAAGTCACGCCCCGCCTCGAAGGTGGAAACGGTGATCCTCCTCTCGTGGGCCTTTGTTCCGGCCCGCTCTATGAGACCTGCCATGCCGTGCCTCCCGCCGGGTTGTCCTCTTTCCGGGGTGCGTGTTTCAGCTGACCAGCTTTCTGTTCGGCGCCGGTCCGCCCGGGGGTGAATCGCCCTCGAATTCCGGGACCATTTTCTTGATGATCCCCCGGATCTCGCCTACGGACCGGAGCGTGATATCCGGCAGATCGTTCCTCATGAAGGATTCAATGGCCTCCATGTCCGGCGGCGCGGCGTCGGCCAGGATGAACAGCTTGTCGTTCTCCATCTTCTCAAGGCGCGAGCCGCTGTAGAAAAGGTCCTCGTGGAGCTTCTCCCCGGGGCGAAGGCCGGTGTACTCGATCTCAATGGCCTGGTCCGCCCGGTGTCCGTAGAACTCGATGAGGCGCCGGGCGATATCGGCGACCCGGTACTGCCTGCCCATGTCCAGCACGAAGACCTCCCCCCCCCTGGAATACGCGGCGGCGTTGATGACCAGGAGGGACGCCTCGGGAATGCTCATGAAATAGCGCGTCATCTCGGGATGGGTCACCGTCACA
This sequence comes from uncultured Leptospirales bacterium, assembly GCA_964554685.1. GTDB lineage: Bacteria > Spirochaetota > UBA4802 > UBA4802 > UBA5550 > RBG-16-49-21. The sequence continues at coordinate 23,273 of CAZKPR010000002.1, forward strand.
GGCCCCCCCCGCTCGATCTGTTCCATGAAAAGGGGGATCACGGAGCCCCTGCTGCCGATCACGTTCCCGAACCGCACGATCGACGCCCTGAGGCCCCACCTCGAGTGGTAGTAGCGCGTGATCATCTCGGCGATGCGCTTGGTCGCGCCCATGACGCTCGAGGGATTCACCGCCTTGTCCGTCGATATGAAGACAAACTCCGCGACGCCGTGATCCCGCGACAGGTCGAGGAGGTGTTTCGTCCCCGTGACGTTGTTCTGCATCGCCTCTGCCTCGTTGAATTCCATGAGGGGAACGTGCTTGTGTGCCGCGGCGTGGAACACGATATCGGGACGATGGAGGCGGAATATCCCGTCCATGAGGCGGTAATCCTTGATGTCCGCGATGCGGTACTCGATCACGGGGCCGTCATCGAGAAATTCCGCGTCGGCGCCGAGATTCCGGATGAGGCCGTACATCGAGAACTCGCCCCGCCCCACGGCGACGATCTTCTTCGTGCCGAAGTTCAGAAGCTGCCGGCATATCTCTGAGCCGATGCTTCCCCCGGCGCCGGTGACGAGAACCGTTTTCCCCCTGAAGGCGCTCTCGATGGCCCCGCAGTCCACGGTCACCTCCTCGCGTCCGATCAGGTCCGCGATGCCGATGTCGCGTAGTGAAACGGAGAGGGGCTTCCTCTCGTCAAGCTCGAGGACGTGGGGGAGCACCCTGATCGGCACGGCGCGGTGCTCCCGCCGTATCTCAGACGCGATCCGGTTCACCTTTTCCGACCCGACGGAGGGCATGGCGATGATGATATCGGTGATGCGCCGCTCCCGTATGGTCCCGTTGATCCCGCCGGTATCGCCATACACCATTTTGCCGTTGAGTATCTTCCCCGCCTTGGCGGGATCGTCGTCGACGAACCCGTCGATAAGCCTCCCAAGGCCCTTCTTGATGTACTCCCCCAGGATGATCCTCCCCGCCTCGCCGGCGCCGACCACCAGGATTCTCTTCGCCGCCGCTCCCGGCACGGGGGAACGGGCGCCCACCTCATCGCCGGAGCGGCCGCGGAGATGGTAATCCCTGAGGAGTATGCGATAGAAAACGGAACAGACGGCGGAGAGGAGAAACGCCATGGCCACCATGCCCCGGGAATAGGGAAGCCCCGCCCCGAGAATGCAGGCGAAAAAAAGCGCGAACCCCGACACGCTCGCCAGGATGAGCCGGTACATGTCGGTTATGTTCGAATAGGCCCACATGATCCGGTAGATCTGGAAGAAATAGTAGACCGTGAAGTTTATCAGGACAAGGGGAAACAGGTGGCGCGGCCCCATGAGCTCCGCGGCGCGGCCTGTATCGGGATGGAGGATAACGAGAAACGACAGGGCGTACGACGCGGCGACGATCAGCGCGTCCGCGACGATATATCCAATTCTCCTCCCCCGGATGGCATAGAAGAAAACCATTTCGATGCTACGGCCCCTCCCCCGTCATTTCCTGTATCGCTTCACGATATCGAGGACGCTTCCCGCGACATGATCGATTTCCCCGTCACCCATGTCCGGCCAGATCGGCAGGGAGAGGGTCCGCTCGAAGACCCACCGGCAGCCATCGCATCCGGCCCCGTCATACCCGAGCCCCTTATAGTAGGTGAATTCGTAGAGGGGAATAAAATGAACCGAGACCCCGACGTCCCGCCCCTCGAGCTCCTCGATGAAGCGGTCGCGGCCGATGGAGAGGCCTTCCGGGTCGATCCGCAGGGGATAGAGGTGCCATGCCGATTCCCTGCCGGGCCTCACGACGTAAAGGTCGAGCCCCTGGACGCCCCGGAACGCCGCGTCGTACCGCCCGGCTATCCTCTGTCTCGCCTCCCTCATCGATTCCGCCCGCTTCAGCTGTTCGATGCCCATGGCGGCGGCGATATCCGTGGTATTGTACTTGTACCCGAGCTCCGTCACGTCGTACTGCCAGAAGCGGGATGATTCGAGGCGGGACCAGGCGTCACGGTCGATTCCGTGGGTGCGGAGCCTTCTCATCCTCGCGGCCCCCTCCCCGTCAATCGTGCAGATCATCCCGCCCTCCCCCGTGGTGATGGTCTTGGTCGCGTAAAAGCTGAAGCAGGTGTAATCACCCACCGAACCGATGGGACGCCCCCGGTACCGCGCCGGGAGGGAGTGCGCGGCGTCCTCGATGACATGGAGGCCCCTTGAACGGGCGATACCGCAGATCGCGTCCATGTCGCAGGGCTGGCCGCCGTAGTGAACGGGAATGATTGCCCTGGTCCGTTCCGTGATCCTTTCCTCGAGCTTCCCGGCGTCCATGAGATGGGTGTCGCGCTCGATATCTACGAAAACGGGCCGCGCGCCCAGGTAGCGCACCACCCCCGCGGTGGAAGCAAATGTCATGGCGGGCACCAGGACCTCGTCGTCCCTGCCCACCCCCGCCGCGACGAGGGCAAGGTGAAGCGCCGACGTCGCTGAATTCACGGCAACGGCGTGTGGTGCGCCGACGAAGGCCGCGAAGGCCGCTTCGAACTCGGCGGTTTTCCTCCCCGACGTGAGCCAGCCGGCGGCAAGGACGTCGGTAACGGCGCGTATTTCGTCGGCGCTGATGGAGGGTCTGTGAAAAGGGACCTGCATACTACACTATCGGCACCGGGGCGCGGTTACTCCTGTAAAAATCGTTACCCGGGAGGCCGCCGGGCTTCAGAGGGAGTAGTAACGGCGGTACCAGTCCACGAACCGCGCGACGCCTTCATCGATTGCCGTGGCGGGGGCGTACCCCGTGTCACGGGCCAGGTCGCTCACGTCCGCCCAGGTCGAGGGAACGTCCCCCGGCTGCATGGGAAGGAAATTCTTCACCGCCTCCATCCCCAGGGCCTTTTCCAGGGTGACGATGAAATCGAGAAGCCGCACGGGCCTGCTGTTACCGATGTTGTATATCCGGTAGGGCGCACGTGAACGCGCGGGGTCAGGCGCTTCGCCGTTCCATCCCGGGTCTCCCAAGGGGGGGCGCCCGATGACGCGCGTGATGCCGTCGACGATATCGTCCACGTAGGTGAAGTCGCGCGCCATGTCGCCGTTGTTGAACACGTCGATCGGTTTTCCCTCAATGATGGCCCTGGTGAAGAGGAAGGGCGCCATGTCGGGACGGCCCCAGGGTCCGTAGACCGTGAAAAAACGAAGGCCCGTGACGGGAATCCCGAAGAGGTGGCTGTAGGTGTGCGCCATCAACTCGTTCGATTTTTTCGTGGCGCCGTAGAGGCTTACGGGGTGATCAACGTTGTCCGAGGTGCGGAAGGGCATGCGCTCGTTCAGGCCGTACACCGATGAACTGCTGGCGAAGACCAGGTGGCCGGTTCCGTTATGCCGGCACGCCTCCAGCACGTTAAGGAACCCGGCGATATTGGAATCGATATACGCGGCGGGGTTGACCAGGGAATAGCGGACCCCCGCCTGGGCGGCCAGGTGGCAGACCGCGTCGTATCGTTCTCCCCGGAAAAGCGCCGCGATTCCCTCACGGTCGAGGAGGTCGAGCTTCATGAAGCGGTACCCGGGGTGTTTCGAGCTCCGAACGAAGCCGCCCCGCGACGCGTCGTCCCGATCGAAACCGGACTCGGCCAGCCTGTCGAATTTCAGGCCGACATCGTAGTAATCGCAGACATTGTCGATGCCCGTGACGGCGTGTCCCGCGGAAGAGAGGGCTTCGGCGAGGTGGAAACCGATAAATCCGGCCGTGCCGGTGACCAGAATGTTCAACGCGACCCCCGGGATAACGGGTTTTATGCGACCCTAGGACAGTCGGGGCCTCTGTCAAGATAAAAAATGAGCGGGGAGGCGGCCGGGAAAAGCCGCGCGATGAATGATGGATTTTTTCGCTGAGGCGCGGGAAACCGGAGGGTTAAAAAATATCTATGGGCCCCTCGGTTTCCCCCTCGAGGAACTGGCGGGCGTAGGGGTCCCGCGCCGAGAAGAAGTTCCCGGTTTCCCCTTCGCTCACGATCTTGCCCCGGTAGAGCAGGGCGACGGAATCGGCGACCTTCTTCGCCACGGCGTTGTCATGGGTCACCACGATGGAGGTGGTGTTCAGGGACTCGCGTATCTCCACCATCATGTCGGCGATCGTGTCCGAAAGGATCGGGTCCAGGCCCGCCGTGGGGTCGTCGAAAAATATGATGTTCGGGTTCAGGCATACGGCGCGCGCCAGGCCCACCCTCTTCTGCATGCCGCCGGAAAGCTCGGAGATCAGCTTGCCCTCGTTGCCCCGGAGTCCCACCCTGGCAAGGGCGGCCACGACCATCTGTCCGATCGACTTCTCGTCCATGCGCATGCGCCTGAGGCCGAAGGCGACGTTGTCGAAGACGTTCATCGAGTCGAAGAGGCCTCCCTTCTGGAACACGTAGGCGACCCTGAAGCGGTTGATGTCATCGTCGCCGCTCCCCCTGTCGCGGTAGAGGTCCCGGGCGTCAACGCCGTTGATGCGTATCTCCCCCTCGTAATCGATCAGCCCCGCGAGGGCCTTCAGGATCACGGATTTTCCCGCCCCGTTCTTTCCCATCAGTGCGAGGCTCGCCCCCTCGGGAACGAAGAAGTCGATCCCGTCTATCACCGGCGCGGAATTGAACGCGATGCGGAGTCCCGTTACCTCGATCATGTCATCGATACCTGTTTTCCCGGTATTCCCTGAGGGAGGCGAGGATATTCAGGTACGACACGTACCGCTCCTCGCTTATGATCCCTTCCTCCACGAGCCGCTTCACCTCGCACCCCGGTTCATGGTCGTGGGTGCAGGGACTGAAACTGCACTGATCCGCGTACCGCCCGAACTCCATGAAATACACGCCGAGTTCCCGGGGCTCGATATCGACTAGGCCGAACTCCCTGAGCCCGGGCGTGTCGATGATCCGGGTCTCGTCATCGAGGCGGAACATCTCGACGTTGGTGGTGGCGTGGCGCCCCTTTCCGGTGCTTTCGGAGACCTCCCGCGTGCGAAGATCGAGATCGGGATACATGGCATTGAGCAGGCTGGTCTTGCCGACCCCGGAATTCCCGATCAGTATGGAAAGCCTTCCCGCCAGTTCCTTCTTCAGTCCCCTCACGCCCTCGCCGGTCACGGCGCTCGTCGTGCGGAGCGAGAGATCATATCCCCGGTAATACGACGACAGGGCCTTGATCTCCCCCTTTTCCGCCAGGTCGAGCTTGTTGACGCAGAGGAGAAGGGGGATGCCCTCCTTTATGCCACGCACGAGGAGCCGGTCGACGAAGCGGGGATTGAGCCTCGGCGTGCCGAAGCACTGGATTACGACGATGCGGTCGATATTCGCGGCTATCAGGTCGTCCCGCCTGCTGTTCTTGTATTTCCTGGTGAAAACGTTCGTCCTGGGAAGGACCTCGCGGATGGAACCCTCGCCGTCCAGGTCAAGGTCGAAATCGACGTGATCGCCCACGACGACGGGATCGGAATACTTGTCAAGGCGCGGGTCCTGGCGCAGGCGCCCGCGAAGGGTGGTCGTTACCGCCCGGCCCTCCGATTCGACGATATAGAATTTTCCGAAAACCTTTACCACGGTTCCCCTCACGCACTACCCCCGCTCCGCCGCGCCGGCATTATCGATGGTCTTCCGGGCGGCATTTCCCCGTAAAAATTTATTTTTTCGGGAAAAAACGCTAAAGAATTCCGGACCATCTGCCGATAGGTACCATACAAGTTGAAATATGGTGATTCCCTCCCGATTCAGCCATATTGAAGACTTGGCACTGCGCTTAACGAGAAAGCAGGATAGCCGCCCAGCTATTCTGCTTTCTCCCTTTTATCCCCCTTCAGTTATTCGCCCCCGGAAGCGCATCCAGGAAGGCGGGCCTGAATCCCACGATATCGCCGATCACTTCACCGAGGCTTCCCCTGTCCCTGACGATGAAGGTGACCCGATACGCCGCGCCGGGATGAAGGTTGCGCATGTCCCGGGCAATTTTCTTCCTGGTCTCCCGCGGGGAGATATCGAATTCGATATCATGGTTGTTGCCGTCGTAAAAAACGATCTTTTCAAAGACGTCGTCCACGCGCTTCAGTTTCAGGGTGAGGGTAACGGTCCTGGAACGGTACGCATCGATCTCCGCGGCGATGACCCGGAGCATCGGCTCGTCCTTTTTCGTTTCCTTCCCTGATTGGCCGATCGCGGGGGGGATGGACGTCATCATCACCACCGCGGCCAGGAGGATAAATTTTCCCTTGGCGTTCATGGAGGGCATAGTAGCATAGCGCGAGGCACAGCGCAACAAAAATGCTGCCCCTCCCCGCGGGCATCCCGGTCGCGGCCCCCGTGGCCCGCGTTTTTTCATCTTGACATGATCGAAAATCATCGTGAAACTGCCGTTCATTGAAGAAGGAGGAAACCGCCATGCCCAGACCGCTGCGCAGTTCAGTGAGCACCCAGGGGAGAAAAATGGCCGGCGCCCGGAGCCTCTGGCGCGCCAACGGCATGAAGGAGGAGCACTTCGGCAGACCCGTCATCGCCATCGCGAACTCCTTCACGCAGTTCGTCCCCGGCCATGTCCATCTCCACGAGGTGGGACAGCGCGTGAAGGGCCTCATCGAGGAACGCGGCTGTTTCGCGGCGGAATTCAACACCATCGCCATCGACGACGGCATTGCCATGGGGCACACCGGCATGCTCTACTCCCTTCCATCAAGGGACCTTATCGCGGACAGCGTCGAGTACATGTGCAACGCCCACTGCGCCGACGCGCTGGTCTGCATCTGCAACTGCGACAAGATCATTCCCGGCATGCTGATGGCGGCCATGCGCCTCAACATCCCCACGGTCGTCGTGTCCGGCGGGCCCATGGAGGCGGGCGTCCTGAAGGGACGGAAGTACGATCTCATCGACGCGATGGTCATGGCCGCCGACCCGGCCGTAAGCGACGAGGAGGTCGCCATGGTGGAACAGATCGCCTGCCCCACCTGCGGCTCCTGCTCGGGCATGTTCACCGCAAACTCCATGAACTGTCTTACCGAGGCCCTGGGCCTCGGTCTGCCGGGGAACGGCACGCTGGTGGCGACCCACGCGAACAGGCTCTCACTCTTCGACCGGGGCGCATCCCTCATCGTCGACCTCTGCGAAGCCTTCTACAACCGGGACGACGAGACCGTGCTTCCCCGCTCCATCGCCACGCGCAGCGCCTTCATGAACGCCATGGCCCTTGACATCGCCATGGGGGGATCGACCAACACGGTGCTCCACCTCCTGGCCGTGGCCGAGTCCGGCGGCGTCGACTTCACCATGAAGGACATCGACGCCCTTTCGCGCCGGGTGCCCAACCTCTGCAAGGTAGCCCCGAGCTCACATTACCACGTGGAGGACGTGCACCGGGCCGGCGGCGTCATCGGCATCATGGGCGAGCTGGACCGGGCGGGCCTCATCGACCGGGAGGTGCACCGAATCGACGCGAAAAGCCTCGGGGAAATCATCGATGCATATGATATCATGCTCCCCTCCGCCACCGGGGAGGCGAAGAACCTCTACCTGAGCGCTCCCGGGGGGGGCGGGCGCAACCTTGTCCTCGGCTCCCAGGACCGCTCGCACGACGCGCTTGACCTGGACCGGGAGAACGGCTGCATACGCGACGCCGCCCACGCCTACAGCCGCGACGGGGGCCTTGCCGTGCTCTACGGCAATATCGCCGCCGGCGGCTGTATCGTCAAGACTGCCGGTGTGGATCCGTCGATCCACGTGTTCAGCGGCCCCGCGAAGGTATACCACTCCCAGGAATCGGCCTCAGAGGGGATCCTGGGCGGCGACGTGAAGGCCGGCGACGTCGTGGTGATCCTCTACGAGGGCCCCAGGGGAGGACCCGGCATGCAGGAGATGCTCTACCCCACCTCCTATCTCAAGTCGATGGGCCTGGGCAAGGCCTGCGCGCTGATAACGGACGGCAGGTTCTCCGGCGGCACGGCGGGCCTCTCCATAGGCCACGTGTCTCCCGAGGCCGCGGGGGGCGGCGCCATCGCCCTGGTCCGCGACGGGGACACCGTCGATATCGACATTCCCGCGAGAACCATCAATGTCGCGGTATCGGAAAAGGACCTGGCGCGGAGAAGGAAGGAGGAAGAGAAGAAGGGAGCGCGGGCCTTCACACCCGCGGGCAGGGACCGGAAGATTTCCGACGCCCTGAGGGCCTATGCCCTCCACGTGTCATCGGCGGACCGTGGCGCCGTGCGGATAATACCCTGATACGGGCATCCCGTATCACGCGTCGGGAGAACCGCCACCCTTCCATTCCCTGAACACGAAACGCTTGTCAAGGTGGTATTTCATGATGTAACCCACGGTGAGCCCGACGGCGGCCCCCAGGTACTTTGCCTGGGGGAAGTCGAAGAGGTGGTGAAACAGCAGTTCCGTTCCCCAGAATATGAGCGTCGTCACGATACCCATGAACGAATAGATTATAAATTTCGCCAGATCCTCACGGGCGGATTCGGTCCGATGGTAGAAGATATACCGCTTGTCCAGGAGGTACTTTATGACAAGGCCGGCGAGGGTCCCGCACGCCATGGCCGGATAGATGCAGAGGGGATGGTCGCAGACCAGGAGGAAGGCATACTGGCTCCCGATGTTGGCGAGGGTCGCGATTCCCGCGAAGAGAGCGTATTTAACCGCAAGGTACATCATAGGTAGATCAGGCACCAGAAGCTCACCACCCAGCCCGCGATGACGATCTGGAGATAGCGGTCCGTCAGGAGCACCTTCGTGGGGTTGCCGGTATTGTTGAACACGAAGGAAAGCTGAAGGTAGCGGAGTATCCCCAGGACGACCCAGAGCATGGTGAGATAGGTCTTGTCGCCGTGCAGGCGGGCGAGAATGGACGGTGATATGGTATACATGACATAGGAGATGATGATCACCGCGGCCATGATGATCATCGACACGTTCAGAAATTCCAGGTTGTACCCGTCAATCACCTTCCTTGCCTTTTCACCCTTCTCCACGAAAAGCATGACGTCCTCGCGCCGCTTCGCGAAGGCAAGGAACAGCGCGAGAAGAAATGTCATGATGATGATCCACATGGACAGGGGGCTCCCTGACACCGCCGATCCCACGAAAAGCCTCAGGACAAACCCGACGGCAATGACGGCAACGTCAACCAGGGCGATATGTTTCAGGAGCACGGTATAGAAGACGTTCAAGGCGATATAGACGAGCATTATGACAAACACGCTGAAGTTAAGGATGAACGCCCCGGCCAGGGCCGCCGATACGAGGACGGCGATGAGAGCTACCGCCGCTTTCCTGGAAACCGCGCCGCTGGCGATCGGCCGGTTCTTCTTGACGGGGTGCATTCTGTCGTCGTCACGGTCCAGACAGTCGTTAAAAACGTATACGCCGCTGGCTGCAGCGCAGAACAGGAGAAAGGCGAATGACGTGTTCGCCATGATTGCGGGATCGGTAAAGTGCAGTCCGAAGAAAGAGGGAAGGAAAATAAACAGGTTCTTCACGTACTGCGAAGGGCGCATAAGGATGAGGTAAGCCTTCACCATCAGATTCTCTCCCAGTCGTAGTAGCGCTCATCGGCCAGGGCCAGCATGTCCCTGTCGCCGCCGCTGTTGCCGTAGGCGTAAATCCTCCCGTACCGGTCGAGATCCACGGCTTCGCGTATCCGCCGTACCTTCTCCGGGCCGTTGCAGTTCCTGCCCTCGATCTTCCCGGTAATACGCCCCTCGCGCGATTCCAGGCGCGTGCCGAGAAGTTCCAGCCCCAGCTTCGCGCACCAGCCTTCCATCCAATCCTCAGCGGAGGCGGACACGACCAGTATCCTGTGCCCCTTTCTCCGGTGCCACTCAATCCTCTCGACGGCGCGAGGCCTGACGATTTCGGGAAGGCGTTCGAGCGAGTATCGCAGGGCAGCCCGGCGAAATTCCCCGACATCCAGGCCCCCGAGGAAGTGTCGGAACACTGACTCTTTCGCCCTCCAGTTCGGGATGCATCTCCCGATGTAAAGAGCCAGGACAGGACCCAGGACAAAAGCCCCGACTGCACAGCGGACCGAACCGAACGTGAACCGGAGAAAATCGAAAAGGCTGTCCCTGTCAGTAATGGTCCCGTCGAAATCGAAGAGTGCCAGGTCCATTTCAGCAGCCAACCCTTTTCATCACTATCCATTCCTGGAAAGATTTAGGACGATGATGCCCGCCGTTGTCAAGACAATTCCTATCCAGCGCAGAAGGGTCACTTTCTCGCCAAGGAAGAACATCGCCAGCAGTACGGTGACAATATAACCGAGACCCATCATGGGCCGCGCGTAGCTGAGATCATATTCCGCAAGTACGCGCATCCAGATCAGGAAACTGAGCCCGTATGAAATGAACCCGAGCCAGAGGTGGTAGCTCATGGCGAGAGCGGTATAAAAATTCAGGAGAGGAGTATGGTCCCGTGCGCCGTCCGAGGCGATCTTCAGAAACAGCTGGCCCAGGGCCCCGAGAACTATCGAGAGAACAAGCAGGAACATCATAATTGTTTACCTCACTACCCGGCAGAAAGAATCCACCGCCGCCTCGATGGCCCGTCATCCATCACGGCCAGGGGTCCCAGTCGCCCCAGTTATCGATGTACTCATTGAGAGCGGGTATGCGCCCGCGGTTCGCTTCGAGAAAATCCTTTGCGCCGCTGACGATATCCTGTTCCCTCGAGATGGTGATTTCCCCGAGGAGCACCCTGGTCCTGAGAAACACGAAGTAGGTGTCCAGGACGTCGTGGATGCAGTAGTCGTTTATCTCCCGCAGAAGACCCCGGCGAAACATCGAGTAGACCTCGTCGCCCCTGGTCTGCATCTTCCCCGGCTTCCCGATTATCTTCGCCAGGAGGTTAAGGCCTCCGTGAACCCGGATCGCGTTGTAATTCGAAATCCAGTCCTGGATATCGATGTGCTTGGTGCCGAAACGGTAGCGGCCGGCGAACTTGTCGCGGAAATGCCGCTTCGCCGTGTAGCCGTAGCGATAGGCCATGAGCTCCATGAGGGGAATGTCGAACCCCCTGCCGTTGAAGGTCACCAGGGACGCACCGTCGTAGACATCTTCGACCCCGAGCCAGAAAAGGCGCGTCATCTCATCGGCCCGGAATTCAGGATCGTCCAGGCACACGATGTCGATCAGCGTGAAATCGCCGCGCACCTTTGCCACGCACACGGAGACAGGGTACTGGAAGGTCACCGGTATGAAATCTGAGACCCCGTTCGAGGCGTCCATCACTTCTCGACGAAAGCGCTCCACCGCCTCGCCGTCCCCGGCGCTCTCTCCCGGGTATTTCACCCGCCTTATCAGCTCCTCATCGGGAACCGATTCGACGTCAAAGACAAGGAACTTCACGGAATCATCTTTCAACGATCACCTCGATGCGGGAGGCGGACAGGGCCGCCCGGGATTACACAAAAAAAGCATGCCGCCCTTCCCGCGGGCCGCGCATGCTTCCGCCCGTTGCAGTGCCGCTTTGGAGCCTTTCCGGAGCGCCCGCCTGGTCTGCCGGGCGTACGGATTGCGGCAGCGAGAAACTCTCGTCCCGGAGTCCCTACTTCCCCTTCACCTTCTCGTCGAGCTTGGTAAGAAGGTCCTGGATGAAGGGATCCGTTTCCCTCTCCTTGGAGAGCCTGAAGGAATCGATGGATTTCTCCGATCCGATCTTCATTGCCGAGAGAAGGGCCGCATAGCGGACCTCGGCGCTGTCGTCGTTGAGAAGTGAGTTGTTGAGGGCGTCAACGGCGCTTTCCTCGCCTATGAGCCCCAGGGAAACGGCCGCCTCGAGCCGTACCGCCTCGCGGCCGTCATTGAGCAGGTTGATGAGGCCGGGAACCGCGTCCTTCTCTTTCTTGTTGGCCAGCCACTGAGCGGCCTCGACAAGGGTCTTTTCATCGCCTCCCGAGGAGAGGTCGGCTATGTATTCCTGGGCGGTTTTCTGCGCCTTTTCTTCCTGGGCGTTCGCGAGGACACCCGCCGCAACGATGATCAGGGCGACACACACTATTCGTTTCATGGCACACTCCAGAGGTTTGAATCGTGTGTTGCATTATCCCTTATCGAGCAATTATGTCAATTCTTTTCTCGCTTCGTGGCCGGGCGATCGCCGATGAAAAAATGGGGGGAATTCCCCCAATATTTTCTTTACAGCCCGGGAGGGGTGATTGTACGCTGGCAACGTGCACGTGCCGGTGCCCCGCGGGCACCCGGCGCGGGCAACGGCGCCCGGCACCCCCGCCGACCCCCACTACCATGGCAGGATAATAATGAACACCGAACACGATCAGAACGAAGAGCGCTTCGAGGAAAATTTCGAGGAAATGCTCGAACAGTCCATGAACCGGAGGGATGATTTCGACGTCGGCACGAAGGTCAGGGGCAGCGTCGTCCACTCCACGGAGGAGCTGGTCTTCGTCGACATATCGGGAAAAAGCGAGGCGGTCATTCCCACTGAGGAATTCCGGAACGATGACGGAACGCTCTCGATCGGCGTAGGCGATGCAATCGAGGCCTATGTCGTTTCAACCTCCCGGGGGGAGATCCGCCTCACGAGCGGAATCGGCAAAAGCCATGCGGGTTCGGCCCTGATCCAGCTCGCCTATCGCGAGGGGATACCCGTATTCGGAACCATCCAGGGAACCGTGAAGGGGGGCTATTCCGTTTCAGTGGGCGGAACCAGGTGTTTCTGCCCCTTCTCCCAGGTGGACACCAGGGCTCCCTCCGATCCATCGTCACTGGTAAACAGGTCGTTCCAGTTCAAGATCATCGAGCACAGGGAACGGGGCCGGAACATCATTCTCTCCCGGACCGCGCTTCTCGAGGAAAAGAGAAAGGAAACCGAGGAAACCCTGAGGGAAACCCTCAAGCCGGGCGATGTCATCTCGGGTACCGTATCCGTGGTGCGCGATTTCGGGGTCTTCGTTGATATCGGCGGCATGGAGGCCCTGATACCCAAATCGGAACTCTCATGGAGCCGCCGGGCCGATGCCGGCGCACTGCGGCCCGGCGACAGGGTGAAGGCAGCGGTCAAAAACGTGGACTGGGACAACAAAAAAATATCCCTCAGTCTGAAGGACCTCGCCCCCGACCCATGGAGCCGCGTCGACCGGTACGAAGAGGGACAGACGATCACCGGCAGGGTGGTCAACATGATCAAAAGCGGCGCCTTCGTTGAAATTGAACCCGGCGTCGACGGCTTCATACACGTGTCAAGGATGAGCCATGTGAGAAAAGTCAATACACCGGAAGAGGCGGTTTCGAAGGACGCGGAGGTAACGGTGCGGATACTCTCGGTCAACCCCGGAGAGCGAAAAATATCCCTGGAGCTGATCCCGGACGAACGCAATCCCTGGGACGGCGGGGCAGGCGACATGGCGAAGACCCTCCAGGAAGTCACCATAGAGGAGGTCGTCCCGGCGGGGGTCGGCGTCCGGCTCGAAAACGGCATGCGCGGATTCGTGCCCCGCGGGGAACTCACGGCGAAGGGGGACCAGGACATCATGAAGCTCTACACCGCGGGGAACCGCATGCGCGCCGCGGTGCTCAGGGTGGAGCCGGAAAACCGGAAATGCATACTGAGCGAACGGGAGGCCCTCCGCATAGAGGAGCGGCAGGTCTACGAATCCTTCATTAAAAAAGAGGGGGCGTCCCGATCCACATCCCTCGGCAACCTTCTGAAAAAAAACTTTGACGACATCCAGAAGAAAATCGAGGATCAATGACATCACCTCCAACCGGGGAACACCGAGCCGGCACCGCCCCAGCGCAATGATCAAGCTCAAGAACGGATATGACGTTCCCTTCAACAAGGATTTCGACGTTTTCTTCCAGGACCTCCTCGAGTCCATCGTACGGGAGTCGAAGCGTGCGGCGGAAGTGGCGGGTGAGGGGCCGGAGACAAGGGACCGCAACGAGCTCTTTCTCAAGGAACTGATGGACAACTGCATCTACGTGACCCACCAGCTCTTCGACATGGGCAAGGAGCGCGAGGAGTTTTCCCGCTTCATGGTGACCGGTTTCATATTTAACAGCATCGTCAGCTGTCTCGCGTCGCTCGACAGGGAGCCCGATGCCGGAGATGATCCGGCGGGGACTCCGCCCGTGCACTGAGGGAAACCCCGGGAGCAGGCCTCAGATGCTGTCCCTCAGCTCCCTGAGGCGGTCCGGGTCGAGTTCCCCGAGGGCCTTCACCGCCTTCCCCGGGTCATCCTGCCGGCCGAAGCGTACCGTCAGTTCCACGGCATCGCCCTCGAAAAAGGGGGGAAAGGCCACGCGGATCCCCCTGGATCTGAAATACTCAGCCGCTTCATCGGCCCGGCGCCTGTGGGCCTCGTATTCCGGATAGCGCACCAGGTGCACCGCGGCACGTAGGTCATCTTCGTTCCGAATCTCCTCCCCCGCCCCGACGCTGCCGAGGGCCCCGAGGGGGCCCGGCCACCCGTATCGGTCCACGAGGTCGGCGATCATGTCCACGAGGGACCTGAAAACGTTCACCTTCACGGGGAGCGCCGCGACCCAGGAAGAAAGCGTCTCCACGGCGCCCGCGGGCAGCCCCAGAAGATCGCGTATCACCCGGAAGGGTATTCCGCGGCAGTCCATGTACTCGCCGAGGGGAAGGGGCAGTCCCCGGAGCGAGCGGGTGATGGATGGATCCGACGCGAAGTCGCCGGGAACACCGAGGCCCCTGGTGGCGACCCTGCGCCGCCCTTCCGTGTCCATCCCGAAATACTCCTCCAGGATGGCCAGGGCGCGGATCCTGCCGATCGGGCCGATCTCGTTCCTGTGGGCCTTGAGCATGAGACGCCCGATATACCACTCTATCTCGAGGCGGTTGAACACCCCGGCATCCACGCTCCCCGTCCCGGTTTCCGCCAGGACTTCAAGGCGGTTAAATCCGAAGACCACGCGAAGGCGCCCTCCCTCATCGAGAAGCACCGGCGCATCGAGAACGCCGAACTCACGGATTGATGTGCGAAGGTCGTCGCCTATCCGGTTCCTGCTGATTTTAAAGTACCCGTCATCGCGGTCGATATCCCCGATCGGGACGCGCTTCAGCGCCACGAAACTCCTGTCTTCTGTCATGGACCTCCCCCGTCCCTCTCCCGGCCCCCGCGAAGGAGGCCGGGCGCGTTTTCACCAATCGTGTCAGCAGATGATGATCAGCATCAGATGAGTTCAGCGAGAAGGCGGCCGAACTCCTCGGGGAAGATGACCTTCACCTTCGAGAGACGCTTTGCCGCTTCCTCGGCCGCGGCGGTCAACTGGCTGGTGGTGACGAAAAGCCCCTGCTTGGCCTTGACATCATTCACGGATTGCGCGAAATTCCTGAGGGGTATCTCGCTTATGTGAATGTCCTTCCACCTTCTCACCCAGACCAGGGTCTTCTCTTTCGTGGCAAGGTTCGTGGCGAGAAAATCCACTCCGTCGCTTTCTCGGTACGTGGGAAGTATCTCGTCAACCCTGAATCCGAGCTTTCCCACGGCCCTGTTGGCGATGATCCTGAAATTCTCCATGTCGAGGCGGTAGAGATCGTCTAGCTTTTCCGCCGCCAGGGCGGAGGTGCCCGCGCCTTTCTGGGCGGGCGCCTCGTCGCGCGACGGTTCCGCCCGGCCTGTCGCCGAAAGGATCGGGAGAAGGTCGACGCGCTTCTCGCTCCGGAGGCCGCAGATGCCCCAGAGGAAGTCCTCCGGAAACGCCGAGTTCTCCCACTCCTCCGCGTACTCCAGCACCGAGCCGACGGGCTTCTGCCCCGAGGTGTCCATTTCCTTGCGCAGCTGCGTCGTCAGGAACTGTATGTTTCGGAAGCCGCGGTCGATCTGGTACAGCTGGTTCCAGTAATCGTAGGCGAGATCGGTTAAATCTGCGTGGAGGGCGGCAAAGCCGAGATCGTAGAGCACCGCCGCCGTCGCCTCCTCCATGCCTCCCTTCCGAAGGGACTGGAGCAGTATCTCCAGGGACTTGACCCCCTCGGCGGGCATCTTCGCCTGGACGCAGAGGATTCCGTAGAGCCGGCGTGCCACCATCATGGCGTTTTCGTCCGCCGTGGCGTCGATCACCTTCCTCGCGTGGGTGAGGGCCCCCTTGTAATCCCGTTTCCGCTGGAGGGCGAAGGCCATGGCAATATTCGCGATGTCGGATGACGGATCGGCAGCGAGGGCCTGCTTGAAGTACTCCGCCGCCTCGGAAAGTTTCTGCGTCTGGTAGGCGGCGATCCCGGCTCCAAAGAGAACTTCGAAACCGCTTTCACCGGCTTTCACCATTCGCTCAAGCAGGCGGAGGGCCTGTTCGAAGTAATCCTGCCCGAGGAGGATAAAAGACACGTGATAGAGCGCCTCCTCGTCACCGGGGAAGGATTTCAGTAATTCATAGTAGTTCCTGAACGCCTTCAGGGTGTCCTCCCTGGCGAGGTAGGCCTGGGCCAGGGCGCGCTCCACCCTGACCTTCTCCACCTCGTAGTTGAAAGATCCGATCCTGAGAATCTCCTCAAGGTGAAGCACCCCGGCGTCAGTTTCTCCCCTGTCGAAAAGTATCTTCGCGAGCTTCCAGTGCACGACAAAGTCGTTCGGGTTGTTGTCCAGTATCTTCTTGTATTCGAGTATCGCCTCGTCCACAAGGTTCTGGCGGAGGAAGCCGTCGGCCCGGTTCATCGGGTTGAGGCGGGGCGCGACGACATAGATGTAGAGCAGCACCAGGGAGAGCATGATCACCAGGGTGATGAGAGAAGGAACGAGCATACGGTCTCCTGGGGGCGGGCCGCGACCGCGCTTCCCTCCGGCACGCCGGGAGAAGGTCACTTGCGCAGAAATTTCACGATTGACGGCCAGCCGTTTATGACAAAGGACGAATCGCCCTCGCGCTTGATAATAAAATCGTCTTCCTGCTTTATTTTCGTCCGCACGGGCATATTGATCATTATATCGGGGGGAATGAACTTCGGCGCCCTTTCAAAATGTATCTGGATCTCATTGTCGGTGGAGGCCATCCTGTAGGACAGCGATCCGAACCGGGACGGCATGTCCTCCACCGTGATCTCCCTTCCCGGCAGGAACCATTCGGGTGATGGAACCGGAAATAGCTCGAGCCGTTCAGGATGATCGACGAAAAGAAGGTTGCGGATCGCCGCGAACATCATGGCGCACGCCCCTATTGACGATCCATCGCCCCAGGCGGCCCTCCCCGTGGCAGGGTGGACGAAATCGGGAAGGGTATAAATCCTGCTTCTCATTTTCATGATCGTTTCAATGATCGCCCCGGCTTCAGGATCATTCAAAAGGATGAGGTTGTTGACCGCGACCAGGGTTGAGACCATGTCCCACCCGAGGGATCTGACGAGGAGCGGTAATCCCCCGAAGCGCCGAAGCGTCATGTCGAGAAGGCCGCGCACCGTGTCGTCGTCCACGGCATCGGTCCTGAACGGATAGCCCGCGTAAAGGCTGTGGTGCACGTACCCGTCATCTTCCATGCGCCCTCCCGCAGTAGCGGCGGCGAACATGGCGGCGATACGCTCCGATTCCTTCTTGAACTTGATCTCGTCGCCGAAGATGCCAAGGCACCGGGCGAGATAGGAGTACTGCGCTAGGGCGTGGGCGATCAGGATATAATCGAAGGGATGCTCCTCGGCGATGGGACAGTGGGGAAGGGAATTCGCCCCGCCGTGGCCCATGCGCCTGATTTTTCGCGAATGGGCGTAGAGGAGAAGCGCCCGGGCCTTGATGCGGTCAAAACGGTCCCTGAGATAATCGGCGTCCCTTACATGGGTGAAATAATCCGCGACCGACTCTATGAGGTAACACACGTCGATGATCTCTTTAAAAGAGGGTTTCTTCTCCCGGGGGGCGCACCGGTTCATGAAATCATCGACAAAGCCGGATGACTCGCTGAACAGGCCCATTCGGTTCGATCCGAAAATCGCGTGAAAGGCGGTCCTGGAATCAAAGACCCCGCGCTCATCACGGAATCCCCCCGCTGAAACGTTCAGCATGGACACCTTGAGTCCGTATATCCAGTTCTGCACCGCCCTGTCGGGGTGGTTGACATTCCCCCCGTTCCGTATGCGTATAGTGGAAAAGGCCGTGTAGTCATCTCTCACCCTGGAAAAATCGAAGCTGCCCTGGGGAGGCTCGCCCTTCGGCTCGAGTGATATCCGCATGGTAAAGCGGTTATCACCCTTCCTGAGGGCGTAACAGAGACCGAGGGTGGCCATCCCTGATTTCGATTCCGCCGAAACCCGGCGGTCCTCGCTGCCCATATCGATATCGGTTCCCCGCTCCGGGTCTCCCGTCACGGTGAAATCGGGCGCCTCGGCGAAGCAAACCGACCGAACACCGTTGACGCTCAGCCCCAGGGAGTCACGGTGGAATGAGACCGACTCTATGCCGCCGAGGCGGGTGCGGTCGTAGGGCCGCACCACGAAGAGCATGAGGGAGTTCTTCCGGTCCTTCACCGCGCAGTCCGTTTCGATCACCACCTCGTCAACGGAGCTCCGCGCGCCGAAGAGGGTATGGCTCACCCTGAAAAAGGCGTTGCTCCATTGGGTGTGGACAAGGGAGTTCTTCGTATCGCGCTCCTGCCTCACCTTCGACCAGTCATCGGCGGGGCGATACAGGACGTCCCCGTCGAAAATCCACGTCTCCAGGGACCATCGCGCGAAGGTCGGGGAAAACATATTGGCGAGATCGATCTCAATGTCGTGTTCGGACAGAAAATTCGTGAAGAGAAGGCAATCCCTCATGACGCTGTTCAGCATCATGTAGGGCACCACGACGCCTCCGCCGAGTGACGGGTCGTTCATGGCGGACACCCATGCGGGCCACCTGAAATCGGGGTACTTCCGGAATAGAAGATAGTTCCGCGTACCCTTCAGGCGTGATTCTTCGAAGGCACGGTATTTTTCAGGGTCGGCAGGCACCCCTGAGACTTCGGCGATATCACCTGCGACACCGTCGCATTTTTTTTTGATAGGCGGAAATCTCAATGGGTACCACTGGACGACAGGGGTTTATCAGCTGGTGAACGATTTCAAGGCTTCATCTTCCGTGTCATAGATGTCGAACATATCCATAAGTTCGACCACCTCGAAGATCTTCTTGACCGCGCTGTTCATGTTGCAGAGCTTCAGGAGCCTTTTCTGCTCCTTGAGAAGCCTCATGGTTGAAACGAAAATCCTCAGGCCTGAACTGCTCATATATTCCACATCGTTCAGGTTCATGAGTATATGCGTGTCCGGCTCGTTCTGGATGATCTTGTTGATTTCTTTTTCTATCTCGGCCGACAGGTGAACATCGAGCCTTCCCGTCAGGTACACCACGACGATGTTGTTAACCCTCTTCACGTTAAGGTTCATAGGTATCTCCCTTAAAAAAAGTCCTGCGAAACGACAAGTCCCGCGATCATGATAAGACGTTACGATTATCCGGAAACCGAGCGCCCTGTCAATTGATAATTTGGTTTTCAGACATAAATTTGCGCCCCGGACCGCCCTGCCGGTTACGTGCCGCTATCCGCGGCGAGTATACGGATACCGGGGCAAACCGTTTCCGCTACTCCCTCCCCTCGCTTGCCTGCTTTTTCGTGATGAAAAGCCCGGCGGCGTTCATGGAGAACAGTACCGCGAACAGTATCGTGAATACGATCATCACCAGGTGCGCCCCCTGCCAGGCCGTGTCCCCACGGCCGGAAGCGGCGGCGATCTCAACGTTGATCGACTTCTGGGCCCTGATGAAGAGGAGGAGCGATATCGACGCGATAAGCGGAAAGACGAGGCCGTTGTAATATATCAGGCCCCGGTACCGCAGGGGATCGAAAAGGGGCATGACCATCGCGATGCCGCCGATCATGAGGAATGCCGCGAACACGCGGAACAGGTAATAGAGCGGGGATATGATGTCGTCGTTGACGGTCTGCTTGAGCCAATCCTCCTCCGTGAGCTCCGGAACGTCGATTTCATGCGTTGCGACGGTTCCACCGGCATAATCAACGACCGCCGGGGCCTTTCCCGCCGATGAAGAGGAAAATCCCTTCATGATACGGTAGGGTGAAAAAAACAGCGAAAGGCCCACTATGAGGTAGACCGCACCGGTCAGGAGCACCACGATCTGCAATGCATTGGTCGCCTTTGATCTCATCCGGTACACCTCGCCCTCATGGTATCGGCGGGCCGCTTCCGCTCCGCCCCGTTCATCCGCATATAGACCGATGAATCGCGCAATTAATCAATACGTTTTTTGGCGTTCACCGCAAAAAAAGGGCCTATGTTCTTTCGCGGCGCTGCCCTTTGCCCACCAGCTTCCCGGCAATCTCCCGGGAGCGATCGAGAATACCCTCGAAGCGGAACTCCCTCTCCGATACTTCCATGACGAGACGCTCGTCGGCAAGCTCCGCGGCGCCCTCGCCGCGCGGGACGTTCTCGAGGAAGTCGAGATACCTGGAAAAAAATCCCGCCATGGCGTCGCCGCGGCGGCGCAGGGGGGTCCTGTTCTCCACCGCCGCGTAAACGATGGTGTCCACATCGATGCGCAGCATATCCTCGACGCGGACCCTTGACGCGGGATAGCCCGAGTGGCATGACTCGCCGTGGATGTCGATCTCCTCGAAGACGGGATAAAGGCAGAAGGATGCCGCGGTCAGGTCGCGGAGGTAGCCGGTGCTGAAGATCCTGCGGCCTCCACCCCCGCCATGGCCCAGCATCGCCATGGGGAGGTCGCGGAAGGTCTCCGCCCGGCTATCACCGAATATCTCCCCCGCGAGCTTCAGCGCCAGATTGTTACGGTAGACATGCTCCGTGGGGAAGGTCACGTCAAGGAGCTTCTCCATGCGGTCCTCCATGAAGAACCTGCCGAGGAGCCTGCGGAACTCACGGTTGTCGCCGCTCCTGAGGGACAGGGCAAGGACGATAAAGCCGTAGGCTGAGCCGTAGTAGCAATCAAAACGCCTCCCCGATTCCCCGAGGACGGGAAGGAGCCCGCCGAAGCAGAGGGAAGAGAGCAGGCCCGATTCGAGGACAAGGGCCGAACGCGGCGCCGTGACCAGGGAGGCGAGACGCGAGACCTCCTCGGTATCCGAGAAGCGAAGCACGCGCTCCCGGGCGCCGCCTGGGGCGGGATCTCCGTGATCGCCGAGGACCATTCCCCCCTCGAATTCCGGCACGGCGCCGGCGAAGCGCTCATTGAGCACGTAATAGACCCTCTGCCCCTCCTTCAGCTGGCCGTCGAAGCACTCGAAGGCCAGGCGGGGATCCTTCCGGCTCCTGACCACCGTGAATATCCGGTCCGAAAGCCCGAAGACCCGGTTGCGGAGATCGGGATCGGCGTCGCCGCAATCAATGACGATGTGGCGATACTCCCGGGATAGAACGAAGAGAAGGGGGGACACGATGTCGGGATTGACCCTGACCCTGGACCCGTACGCCACGTTAAGGCAGTCCAGGGATTCGTCGACGCTCTCGATCCTCTCGCTTATCATCCTTTCGAGGGCGGGACCTTCCTCCGCGCGATGGGAGATGGGAGCGGCGATCTTGATCTCGAAATGGTTGAAAAGGCTTTCACCGGTGTAGGAGAGATCGAGGAGAAGCGTTTTCCCGCTTTTCCTCAGGGCGCCGCCGAGGAGCGATGCCAGGTATGTTTTCCCCGAGAGCGGAGAGGGACCGTAGACCGTGACGATCCTGGTGTCCCCGCCGAAGTAATCCCTGCCGATCTCCGACACGCGGAAGCCCGTACGGGGGAGTATTTTCAGATAACCGCGCAGGCACTTGTAGGACATCAGGAAAAAACGGTACAACTCCTCGGTGCCGAACATCATGAGGGTTGAATCCACCAGGGCGCGCACCTTCCCCGCCTGACGCGTTTCGGTGAAGGGAACGGCGCCAAAAAAGGAACCCGGAGCGAGGTAGACCACGTCCGTATTCCCCATGGACTCGATCTCGAAGGCCCCCCTGAGTACCACGTTGAGGGAATTCACCTTTTTGATGTCAAACTGCTGGCCCGCGGGGATCGCCGCAACCCTGCCGATTCCGCGGAGGGTCTCTATCTCCCCGTCAAGGAAGTGGCGGAAGAGCGGGATCGAAGACAGGATGGTGCCGGTGGCGTCCATGGAGGGATGCCCGGTTAAAATTTTCTCAGCATGTTGATCAGCTCGTTTTTGCCGTAGAGCTCGATCGGCCTGGTGTTGGAAAAGTCGATGGCGGACTGCGCGTAATCACCCGTCGTGATGATGATGATGCGGGTCGCGTTCTTCATCTTCATGTTTTCGTAAATCCCCCTGAGGAATTTCTCCTGCACCGTGTCCGTGGTCCTCAGGATCCTGATGATCCGGTTCGTCTGCCGGGTATTGCGCCATTTCCCCTTGCTCTCCGTGACGATCATCTCGATCTCGGTGTCGCTTATGATGTTGATGTCGGTGATGTTGAAGTTCATCGCCTCGACGATCTTCCGGCAGGTGTGCTCGAACTGCGAAAGGCCGGATATCATGAAGTCCTTTATCCGGTCGTCCTGGCGGAACTCGGCGTAGTTCTTCAGCTTCAGCTGGACATCCCGGAAATTCGGCTTCGTTTCGGCGATCTTTTCCCACTGGTAGATGGCGGAATGGAGATCGCGGGTCTTTTCATGGCATTCGGCAAGGTAGTAGCGGAGGCCGAGCTCCGTATCGCTCCCCTTCCTGGCGAACTTGAGGCCCCGCTCGAATTCCATCATGGCCTTCGGCAGGAGGCCCTTCTGCATGTGGCAGGACCCCTTCGCGAGGAAGCACTTGACCTTCAGATCCTCGCTCCGCTGGGCGGTCTCGAATTCCTTGACGGCCCACTCGTAGTCCCCCATCTGGCGCAGGACCAGGCCGAGATAGTAGTGGGCCCTGTAATTCGCGGCGTCAACCTTGATCGCCTCGATGAACGACTGCTTCGCGTCGGGATAGAGGTTGTTCTGGTAATAGATCTGGCCGAGATAATAATGCGACTGGTCGTGACGCGGGTTGAGTGACACGCTCTTCTTGAAAAAGGCCGTGGCGCGCTCGAGGGCGCCGGTGCGGAAATAGATCGACCCCAGCTCGAAGTAATTCTCGAAATTGTCAGGTTCGAGCTTGGTAAGGATGAGAAACTCGCCCTTGGCGTCCTCGATGGAGTTCTGGTCCCGGTAGAGCCTGGCGAGCTTCGATCGGACATCGGCCTCGCTGAACTTGTCGCCGTACCGACCGTACTTGAGGACCTGGCGGAACTCGACGATGGCGAACTTGACGTTGTTCTCCCTGAGATAGGCCTCGCCGAGGAGATAGTGGGCGTAGGAGTTGCGGTCGTCCTTTTCAAGGAGGTCAGTGAGCTTTTTGATCGCCTGGCGCGTCTGGCCCGCCTCGATCATCTGGGCGATCTCGTCGATCCTCCGGGGGATAACGAATGTCTGGAGGATGTACATCACGATCATCGCCAGAAGAATGACGAATAAAAAGACGACGACATAGGTGAATATCATCGGGCCTCACCACCCTCCTCGTAGTGTCGGCATAGCATAGCACCCTCGGGAACATCTGTCAAGATGGTATTTGCCGCGGGACAGAAATCAACGTCACCGCGCCTCGAAGGAACCGGCCGGACCAGGTTGCTGAAGGAACGGGGGCTTTTCAGGGGAAGGATGGTCATCGCTGTATTTATCTTGAAGCGTTCAAAAAATAATATTGACAAAAATAGGCCCTTCCACTATCAGAAAATTCCGCAACGGGGGCGTAGCTCAGTTGGGAGAGCGCTTGAATGGCATTCAAGAGGTCAGGGGTTCGATTCCCCTCGTCTCCACATTCGTGGGACCGCATGCGCGAAGGCGCCGCGGCCCGCGTGCGTCATCCCTTGTATTTCTTTTCGAACAGATTTCCCTGTATGGTAAGCAGCTTTTCGATGAAGTACCGCCTCTTCCCCGCCGGTATGACCGCCTCGGCCTGATCTCCCGCCTTCTTGCCCTGGAGAGCGGCGCCTATGGGCGATGAAAGGGATATTTTACCCGACGAGGGGTCGACCTCATTGGGCGCAACAAATTGAAATTCAACGCGGTCATCGCCGTCAAGGTCCACCACCGTCACGTGTGAACCGAAGGCGATCCTGTCATCGGGTATTTCGTCGATGTTCATCTCTTTAAGCTGGGCGAGCTGCGCGTTGAGCTGGGCGATCCTCGCCTGGACAAACCCCTGGCGCTCCCTCGCGGCGTGATATTCCGCGTTTTCCTTCAGGTCGCCGTATGCCCGGGCTTCAGCAATCCGCTTGGGTATCTCGACCTTGTATTCATGGTTCAGCTTGTCAAGCTCCTCGCGGACCATCTGACGTTTTGCCTCAAGGTCTTGTAACATCTGGCGTTACCCCCGTGAAAAGTGGACCGGCATCCCGGCGCAACGGCAAACCCCTCCCCGGACGTCGGGGAAATCATAGTAGGTCATATCGCGTTGCACGTATCCGGCAAGGAACATGCGGGATGGAGGATCCGAACCGTCCCGCGTCTGGCAGGGGACGCCTGCGCAACATCCCCATCACAAGTTAATCATTAGTGCTTAACTTTATCAATATTTTTATATTTTTTCTGTCGTCTTTTTTCACTTCGAATCCGTTTTCCTTCAATGTCTTTTCAATACGGTAATTCATTAAATCAATCACTTTTTTGGTCATGTTGTTCATCCTTGAACGATATCATCACGCCGTGAGAACCCTGGAATAACCCCTCCCCCGCGCGTCTGTATTAATGTCGGAACATGGGGCAGGGCTGTTAAGCCCTGCCGCGCATTAATTTTCATCTTGATCGGAAAGAATGTCGATAAGACGGGGAACGAGAACGGCTTTTTTTCGGGCCAGGGCCGACAGGAGGGCGATGAGCAGCGCGGAAAAGGCAATGCCGACCACACCCCCGGCAATGGAAGCGATCTCTGACTCAAGGCCCACCCGGGGGCCCAGGAGCGCCCCCGCAACAATACCCCCCAGGAGAAGCGCCACGGGGAGGGCATAGTGAAGGGCGGATCCAAGCATCACCGCCCCGGGATGGATGTCGAACCGTACCCGGTCACCCGGGCGGGCTCCCAGGGTATTCTCCATCCAGATTCTCCTGCGGCGCGCGCCCTCCATGAGAACGCAGGAATGCCCCATGGCGCACCCCTCGCATGAGTCGCCGGCTTCCACCTCGACCAGGATTTTTCCCGTGTCCGCTGTAACGACCCTGCCCTCTTCCATCATGCCACGCGTCGCGGCAGCACCCGGGCCGATCCTGTCGCCCCTCGGCGGTATTCCCGCGACTGACCTGTCACTCTATGTAGACAACCTCACCGAAGCGCTCCAGGTCCGTCGCGACCGAGGGGTGTCCCACCACGAGCTTCACCAGGCCCTGCTTGAAAAGCTCACCGCTCTCCGAGAGGATGGCCCCCGCATCGACACCGTTGATGCGCTCGAGGTATGTTTCGTCGTAGTCATCGGGAAGCCCGTTGTACGCGATCTCCATCCTGTTGGAGAGTATCTTCATCGGCGAATCGAATCGAAACACGAAGCTGTTGGCGATGGCGCCCCGGGACCACTCCAGCTCTCCGTGCCTGATTGGTTCCCGGGCCACGCGCTCGATATTATCAACCAGAAGACCGAGGACATCCGCAGTATACCCGCTCTCGGTCTGGGCGTAGGCGAGAAACACACCGGCATCACGACGCGGACGGTATATCGACTGCACCGCGTAGGCCATTCCCCTCCTTACCCGTATCTCCTCCATCAATCGCGAGCTGAATGAACCGCCGCCGAGGACGTAATTCATCAACTCCAGTGCGTATACCCCTCCGTGCCTGATATCGGGGGCAACGGTGCCGACGACCACGGTTGACTGCGGGATGTCTTTTTTAATGAAGAACACCTTTCCCCGTGCGGCCGACACCCGATCCCGTACCGCCCGGAGGTCCACCCCGTAGCGCACGGGTTCGCCCGCCTCAACGCGGGAAAAATGCCTGCGGCAGATGGTCTCGGCATCCCGGGGCTCCATCGGCGAGACCACGCCGATCATGATGTTTCGCCCGGCAAAATGCGTTTTCCATGCCTCGTGAACTCGCCCGGGGGAAAGGGAGCGGACGGACTCCTCCGTGGGAACGGCACCGTATCCACTGCCGCCGAAAATCCTCTCCCTCGCCTTTTCGAAGGCGAGGTCGGCGGGATCGTCGTATTTTCTCTTTATCGCGTCGACGACAAGGCCCTTCGCGTTCTCGATATACCCGGGATCAAGGTTCGGCTTCGCCGCGAGATCCGCCGCGATGGCGAAGGCCTCCTCCCTGAAGCGATCAAGGACCTTGATCGATATCGTGACGCTCTCCCATGACGCCGAGACCGACAGGCGCCCCCCCATTGAGTCCACCTTCTCATGGAGCGCGCCCCCGGGATACGCCGCGGAGCCCCCGAGGGACATGGTCATGGCAAGGAGGTCAGAGAGGCCGGCGGATTCCCGGTCCTCGTAGAGCCTGCCGTAGCCCGAGGAGAGGGTGACCGTCACCATGGGCAGTTCGTCACGCACGTGGAAAAAACGGATGCCGTTGTCGAGAAGGGCGGCGGATACGGGGGGAAGGGCAAGGCGTGCCTGCGGGGGAGCAGCCCGCAGGGTCCTCCCGGGACCGGACAGCATGACCAGGGCGCAGAGGGCGATATACACAGTGAGGCGCGGGATTTTCATTCTGTTGCCTCCTTCGACGGCGCGGGGCGGCTGTCGTGCAGAATGGCGACGGTCCTGTTGGGGGGGGTGAAGTAAAGGTCCTTCATGGCCCGGATATCCTCGACGGAGACGTCCCGTATCCTGTCGAGATAGGTGGCGGCGTACCGCCAGTCGCCGTGAACCGTCTGGTAATAGCTGAGGGTTCCCGCAAGCCCCCGGTTGGTGGCGAGTCCGAATACCATCTCGGATTCGATCCTGTTGACCACACCGCGCAGTTCCCCGGCTGACACGTCCCTGAAAAACCGGTCCATCTCCTCGTAGAGGGCCCGCTCGAGATCCTCCGGGGTGTGGGGAGCCATGGGTGCCGCGAAGACCGTGAAGAGGTTCCCGTACCGCGAACCCGGAGCGCTGTCCCAGGCGCTCACCGACGAGGCGATACGGCGTTCTATGACAAGCGACCGGTAGAGGCGGGACGACTTCCCGCCGGTGAGAAGCTCGGCGATCACCTCGCAGGTGAAATTGTCCCGCGAGGGAAACGCCGGCTTGTGCCATCCCGCGATAAGGTAGGGACTCGATTCGAAGCGTATCGCGACCCTTCGCTCGCCCATGGGCGCGGGCTCGGCAATGGAGACCGGCGCGGGATCGGGCCTGGATTCGATCCTCTCGAAATATTTCCGCACCACCTTCAGGGTCTCGTCGACGTCCTGCCGTCCCACGATGGTGATCGTCATCCTCGACGGGATGTAGTACTCACGGAAAAACCTTCTCACCTCGGAGAGGGAGAGGTAGGGGATGTTCGACCGCCAGCCGATGATGGGATGACGGTAGGGATGGGCGAGAAAGGCCTGGGCCAGGAACGTCTCGAAGAGGAGCCCCGTTCCGATGGAATCGTAGCGCATGAGCCGCTCCTGGACCACGTTGCTTCTCTCGAGGTAGAACTCCCTGAACACGGGCTGGATGAGTCGTTCCGATTCCACCTGCGCCCAGAGTTCGAGCTTCGACGCCGGCAGCTGGACATAGTAACCGGTCCTGTCCCGGGAGGTGGAGGCGTTGAGGCCGACGCCGCCCTCGCCGGTGTAGATGGCGTCATAGGGCGAGGACTCCACGTAGCGCGCGTGCTCCTTCTGGAGACGCGCGAGCTCCTTCTCGAGGCCGGGCAGCATGAGGTTCCCCGGGTCCGTGAGCTTCAGCCGGTCGATCGTCTCGCCCACGGCCTCTATCCTTCCCAGGATGGGGCGCTCCTTCCCGTAGTCCTTCGTGCCGAGCCTCTCGGTTCCCTTGAAGAGCATGTGCTCCAGGAGATGGGCCGCGCCGGCGGTCCGGTAGCTTTCGTCCACCGACCCGACGCGAAAGGCCACCTCGAAGGCCAGGACCGGGGCGTAACCCCTGTCAAGGAGCACGACGGTGATCCCGTTTTTCAGTTTCGCCGTCACGACGTTCTTTTTCAGGTAGTCGCCGGCGTCCCTGATCGCGCCTATCCCGGAAAGGGGGATCGTCAGCATCACAAGCGCCAGGGCGCGGCGCAGCATCTTCCTTTTCATATGTTTCTCCATCTCGGGTCCCCCCCCGGGGGGGGGTATCTCATTGCGCGGGACGTATTCGGAGTAATCAAGAACAATTTTTTGTTCAACGGGGAGCGAGGAAATGCGATGATGCGGGCATCGACGCGGAAGGAAGAGCCGTCTAGCCCTCCCCGCCTTCCTCGTTCCGTCGCAGTATCTCCTCGGCCAGGATCCTGAGCTTGGGGGAGACCTTCGGAGGAGGCAGCGTCACCTTCGGCGCTGTATCCTTCCCCAGGAGCTTGCCCAGGGCGAAGGCCATCCGCTCGAAAATCTCCTTTACCTTGTCCTGCCGGTTCACCAGGCGGTAGTACTTGAGCGCCACGAGGGGGAGCCTGCGGTCAAAGAAAAAATAATCCGCCACCCTCGTGAGGCCGTCCCTGTACCCGGCTTTCATGAACAGGGCCTCGGCCCGCGCGATGTCTCCCCGGTTGAAAAACTCGTTGCCGCGCCTGATCAGCTCGACACGTTCCTTTGAATCCATCCCCTCCTCCCCCGAAGAACGTGCGCATCATGTCCGGTTCTTCGGTCGGTATATCGTATATACCGAGATTATCGTTACATTGCAAACAAAATTCGCGGAAAAATCAATCCATCGCGCCTTCATCGAGGGAATTTCAAGCCCCCGAACAGCCACGGGTGCGATAATTTATCTTGACAAATTGATCGGGCGACATGTTACATAGCGAATCACACAGACCAACGGGAGGAGCGCCGGATGTACCCGATCCTTTTCAATTACAAAATAATCAATATCGGAAGCTACGGCCTGATGCTGGGCCTCTCCTTCTACCTGGCCTTTCTCCTTACCGAGCGGGAGCTCTCCCTCCGCGGGAAGGATCCCGAGCTGGCCTACAAGCTCCTGCTGGTCATCATACCGAGCGCCATCGTGGGGGCGAAATTCTTCCATATCCTGGAAAACCTTGGAGATTTTCTCCGCGATCCGATGGGGATGATCTTCTCCGGGGCGGGCCTCTCGGTCTACGGCGGGTTCCTTCTCGCCTTTCTCCTCGCCATGATCCTTATCAGGAAAAACGGGGAAAACATACTGGATATCTTCGACACGACGGCGCCCGCCATGGCCCTCGCCTACGGCGTGGGAAGGCTCGGATGCCACGTGTCCGGCGACGGCTGCTACGGTATCGCCACATCCTCCTTCCTCGGAACGGCCTACCCGAACGGAATCGTGCCCGTTTCGACGACGGTGTTTCCCACTCCGCTCTTCGAATCCTTCGTCTCATTCACGGTCTTCATCGTACTCATGAAGCTGCGGAAGCGGGAGATGCCCGCGGGAAAGCTCTTCTTCATTTACCTGCTGCTCAACGGAATTCCCCGATTCCTCGTGGAATTCATTCGCCTCAATCCCACGGTGGCCCTGGGCCTTTCCCAGGCGCAGATTGTCGCGATCTTCTTCGTAATGACGGGAATTATCGGCTGGATTTTGGTGGAGAGACGCGCCGGGGAGGCGGCATAACCGTCGCGGAAGGCCGACCCTAGTTGGAGCTCTGGGTTTCGAGAAAATCCGCGAGAAGCTTCGGCTTGAGGTATCCCATTTCGACGAGTATGATCCCCAGGAGACCGCCCTTCGATTTCTGGACCCGGAGGGCCTCCTGGAGCTGCTCCTCGGTGATGATCCCGTTTTCCCTCAGTATCTCTCCGAGTCTCTTTGATGCCATGGAAACCCCTTGGAATTCCTAAAGGTACGGCCTCACCCGTTCCCCTGCTGAGGCCGCCTCCGGTGTCGCGGCTCCCGCGGAACCGCGCGGCACACCCTTCGGGATTTATTTGATATTGTACTTCTTCTTGAATTTTTCCACGCGGCCGGCGGTGTCGACGATCTTCTGCTTCTTCGTGTAAAAAGGATGGCAGTTCGAGCATATCTCGATGTGGAGTCCCTGCACCGTGGACTTCGTGTGGATCTCGTTCCCGCACGCACACTTGATGGTGGTGTCCGCGTACTTCGGATGTATGTCAGATTTCATCAGTCGTTCCCCGTCTAGGAATTCATCGCCTTGAAAAAGGCCTTGTTGTTCTTCGTGGCCCTCATCTTTTCCACGAGGAGCTCCATCGCCTCGGTGGCGCTCATGGATGAAAGGGCTTTCCGTAAGACCCATAGTTTATTCAGTTCTTCCGTGTCAAGCAGTAATTCTTCCTTCCGTGTCCCGGACCGTCCCACGTCGATCGCGGGAAATATCCGCCTGTCAACGAGCTTCCGGTCGAGGAGAAGCTCGCTGTTGCCCGTTCCCTTGAACTCCTCGAAAATGACCTCGTCCATCCGGCTTCCGGTGTCGATAAGCGCCGTGGCCAGGATCGTGAGGCTCCCTCCCTCCTCGATATTCCTGGCGGCGCCGAAGAAGCGCTTCGGCCTGTGCAGGGCGTTGGAGTCAACGCCCCCGGAGAGGATCTTTCCGCTCGTGGGGACCACCTGGTTGTAGGCCCGGGCCAGGCGCGTAATGGAATCGAGGAGGATGACCACGTCCATCCTGTGCTCAACGAGCCTCTTTGCCTTCTCCAGCACCATCTCGGTGACCTGGACGTGGCGGCTCGCCGGTTCGTCGAAGGTCGAGGAGATCACCTCGCCCTTCACCGTGCGCTGCATGTCCGTGACCTCCTCGGGGCGCTCGTCGATGAGGAGCACGATGAGGTATATCTCGGGATGGTTGGTGGTAATGGAATTCGCGATTTTCTGGAGCAGAATGGTTTTACCGGTGCGGGGGGGCGCCACGATCAGGGCGCGCTGTCCCTTCCCGATGGGGGTCATGATGTTGACGATGCGCATCTCGATGCCATCGCCATCGGTCTCCAGGTTGATACGCTCCTCGGGATAGAGGGGCGTCAGGTTGTCGAACAGAACCCGCTTCTGAAGCTGATCGGGATGCTCGAAGTTGACAGCCTCAATGCGAAGAAGGGCGTAGAAGCGCTCGTTGTCCTTCGGGGGACGAATCTGGCCGGCGATGGTGTCACCCGTCTTGAGTCCGAAGAGACGGATCTGCGAGGGCGAGACGTATATGTCGTCCGGTCCGGGCAGGTAGTTGTAGTTGGGCGACCTCAGAAAGCCGTACCCGTCGGCGAGGATCTCGAGCACGCCGCTTGAAAAGATGAGGCCCTTCTGCTCGGTCTGTGATTTCAGTATTTCCAGGATGAGATCCTGCTTCTTCAGGCCGTAGGACCGCTCGATCCCCATCTGCTTGGAGATATTGACGAGTTCGGTGATCTTTTTCGTCTTGAGTTCGCTCAGGTCAAGCCAGGTCTCGGAAACCGGTTTCCCGTTCGCCGCGGGAGGGGGGGCTTCCTGGGTGCCGTTGGCATCGGTCATTTCGACCCCGTTCGGCGCCCGGTTGCCGTTTTTCATTCCCGTCTTAGCGGATTCCGTCGTTCGTGCCATAGTGGAATAACCTTCTTATCATGTGATTATGTAATGCCCGGATGCAGCCACGCAATGAATGATTGATGAAACCGGCGCTCACGCAGCGCCCGGCCCATGTATCGCTTATCGAGGGTGCAATAATGTAAACTAGTTTAAGCCCTTAAAAAATTATCGGGAAATTATACCTAAAGAGAACTTGGAGGTGCTCTGTCTAGCAAGACACGGACAATCTAAAGAGATGCCGGTGTAAGTCAAGAAAAATATCAACCTTACGCGATCTGAATATAATAAAATAATTATGTCCTTTCAATTACTTTTTCCACTTAATTCCATGTTTTTTCATTTTCTGGATGAGAGATTTTTTCCCTATGCGCAACGATCCCGCAACCGAATCCAGCTCCTTGGCATTTGCCAGGAGATCGACGAGGACCAGGCGCTCCACCGCTCCGCTTATCTCCTCGAGCGACTTAGACCTGATATCGATCCCGGGGATCAGCGACCCCTTTTCATCGCCCGTGCCCCGGGAGAAGAAAAGGAGGAAACCCACCTTTTTGCGGCTGCTCACGAGAGGGACCTTCTCGTAATGGATCTTCAGGTCCCGGTTATAGAAGACCATCTCGCCCCCCCCTCCCCCCGTCATCGGCTCGTTCGCCTCGGCACTGGCGACGCTCCCCTCGATTAATTCCACGTCCACGTCCTTCCAGAAGCGACGGCGGGAGAGCGCTTCGAAAAGGCTGTTGTAAAAAATGGTCTTGCCCTTGCTGTTCACCGCGTAAAGGGCCCGGGGGATATGCTCCAGGATGAGATAGATCATCCATTCGAGGATCTGTTCATCCTTCTGCATCCCCGCCTCCTGGTCCCCGGCACCTGTATCGGGCGATTCGCAGGCCGCGAAAAGGCGGAGCCGGGGCCACCGGCCCTGGGGTTCGCCGAAAATATTGATAACATCGAACTCCGGGATGTGCCCGTAGGGGAGGAGATCGTCGATGGACATCTTTTTCGCCAGGCGGGTCACGAATTCGTCGATCTTCATCTGCGCCACGCGGTCGATGTCCGAAAGCTCTGATATGACGTCCTCTTTCCTCATGACCCCGATGAGGATCCCCCGCTTCGACACCACGGGCACGATCTGCACATCATTGCGGTAGAAAAGGCGGACGATGTCCTCCGGGCGCCTCTTTTCAGGATCGAAGGGGTTCTCCTCGAAGGCGCGGCTCTCGTCGGCGTGTTTTTCCCTGTCCGCCATTACCACCCCAGGACGTCGTACATGGTATAGAGGCCGGCGGGTTTTCCGGATATGAACTCCATACCCAGAACCGCCCCCCTTGCGAGTGTGTCCCTGCTTGACAGGCGGTGGGTGAGCTCGATCCGCTCGCCCGGCGCAATAAAATAGAGGGTATGTTCCCCCAGGATATCCCCGCCGCGCATCGCCAGGACGCCGATCTCACCGTCCCCGCGCGGCCCCGTAATGCCCTCCCTCCCGGCAACCTCGCTGGCGTCGCCGAGGCCCTTCCTGTTCTCCCGTACGATCTCAAAGAGCCTCCGGGCCGTTCCCGAGGGAGCGTCTTTTTTGAAACGATGATGGGCCTCGACTATCTCGACGTCGTATCCATCCGGGAGAAACCGCGACGCCACTTCCGCGAGCTTGAAGAGCAGGTTCACGCCCAGGGACATGTTGGGTGAAAAAAGGACGGGAATATCTTCCGCGGAGCCAAGAATTTTTTCTTTCTCGTCCGGGGAAAATCCCGTGGTGCCCACCACCAGGGGAATCTTTTTTTTCCGCGCAGCGGCTGCGACCTCGAGGCTCGCGGCGGGGGAAGAGAAGTCAATAATGCCGTCGCACAGCGCCACGGCGTCGGCGCCAACGGAAGAAACGGTGACCCCGGTCTTCCCACCCGGAAGAAGGAGGCCGGCTTCCTTGCCGAAGCAGGGCGCATCGTTCCGGTCAAAGGCCGCCGCAAGTTCGTGTCCGCGCTCCCGCAGTATTCCAAGGACGGATACGCCCATTCTGCCGCAGATGCCGCATACACCGATCCTCATCGCAGTGACACCCCGTAATCGAGGAGGCTTTTCCTGAGCCGCGCGCGGTTCTCGTCGCTCAGGGGGACAAGGGGGAGCCTGAGCTCCTCGGAGCAGATACCCGTCATCGCCATGGCCGCCTTTACGGGTATCGGGTTTGT
>CAZKPR010000003.1:0-27912 GCA_964554685.1 uncultured Leptospirales bacterium
AAGGGTTACCGGGCCCTGCCCGTGGAAGGGGGTTGCCGCGTCTGGTTCGTTTGCCGTTCCGTTGGACTGAGGCGCATCGACAGGGCCTGGTGGCGTATCATCAGGCCGGTTCATGTCTTCATGGCCAAGAAGGTCCTCCGGTCCCTGAAGCGGGACGTCGAGTCGGGGCGGTAGGGGGGAATCCCCGGCAAAAAGGTCAATGAGCCAGGGTTGCGGGTTATTATAGGTGCCGGGAGTACCGGAAAGGGACGCCACTTTCGGTATCTTCCTTAAAAAATATATTCCTTGACAGGAATAGAGCGCCTGCTAGATTAAGCCGGTTTGGAGTATATGGGTTCTTTATGAGAATTGGGATTTATCCAGGATCCTTTGACCCCTTGACCAACGGTCATATCGATATAATCGAACGGTCCAGGGGGATCTGCGATAAACTGGTGGTGGCAATAGCGATCAACCGCACAAAACAACCTCTTTTCACGGTCGAAGAGCGGTTAGAGATCATAAATCATTGCGTTAAGGATGATAGTTCCGTTGAAGTCGTTTCATTCGAGGGTTTGCTGGTTCAATACTGCCGGTCACGGGATATTCGCTACATTATCCGCGGCGTGAGGAACATGACGGATTTCGAATACGAGATGACCAACGCCTCCGTGAACAGCAAACTGGCGCCCGAAATCGAAACGGTATTCCTCATGACCAGGGGAGAATACTCATTCATCTCCTCGAAGATGGTCAAGGAAATCGCGAGCTTCAACGGTGATCTCACCAGCCTTGTCCCCCGGTTCGTCCATCAAAAGATCCAGGCCAAGTACTCCTACGCGCGGTCCTGACCGGCGGACAACCTGTCCGGCCGGGCCCTTCGCGGCACGCGACCCCCATGCCCACTTCGGTGAGGGCGGGGCGCCGGCCAGTGAAGGCGTCCGGGCATGCCGGATCATCCGGTCGGTCCGGCCCGCAATTTCCGGGGGACGGGAGGTCCTGCATGTCACTGACAATCACCATACTGCTGATAGTTATCGCCGTGGCGGCCGGCGCCGGAGCCGGCTTCGCCTTTCGCGCCTACCTGGGGAGGATACAGCTGAGCTCCGCCGAGGCGAAGTCGCAGAGAATCATCCAGGACGCGGTAAAGGACGCCGAGAACAAGAGGAAGGAGCTTCTCCTTGAGGCCAAGGACCAGCTCCTGAAGGAGAAGAACGCCCTGGAGAAGGAGGGGCGCGACCGGCGCCAGGAGCTCCAGGGGATCGAGAAGCGTCTCCTCCAGAAGGAGGAGAGCATCGATCGCCGTCTGGAGCAGATCGAGAAGCAGGAGAAGGCCCTGGCGATCAAGGAGCAGGAGAGCCTTGAAAAAGAGGAGGAGCTCCGCAAAGAGTTCGAGCGCCACAAGAAGGAGCTCGAGCGGATCGCCGGCATGTCCTCGGATGAGGCCAAGCAGGTGCTGATGAAGAACCTCGAAAACGAAACGCGTTTCGAGGCCTCCAAGGTGGTCAACAAGATCGAGGAGGAGGCGAAACGCGCCGCCGAGAAGAAGGCAAAGGAGATCATCATCACGGCGATCCAGAGGAACGCCTCGGACTACACCTCGGAGAGCACCATCACCACGGTGTCGCTCCCCTCGGACGAGATGAAGGGGAGGATCATCGGGCGCGAGGGACGCAACATCCGCACCCTGGAGAACCTGACCGGGGTGGACATGATCATCGACGACACTCCCGAGGTGGTCGTAATATCCGGCTTCGACCCGGTGCGGCGGGAGATCGCCCGCCTGAGCCTGGAGCGGCTCATCCAGAACGGACGCATCCATCCGGCCCGGATCGAGGAGGTGGTGGAGAAGGTCACCACGGAGATCGAGGAAACGATGCTCGACGAGGGCGAGAAGGCGGCCTACCATCTCGGCATCACGGGCCTCTCGAAGGAGGCGCTCTACAACCTGGGCAAGCTGAAATATCGTTCCAGCTACGGGCAGAACGTCCTCTCCCACAGCATGGAGGTCGCCAACATCGCCGGCATCATGGCGGGAGAGCTCAAGCTCGACGTGCACCTCGCCAAGCGGGCGGGGCTCCTGCACGACGTCGGGAAGGGAAGCGTTGTCGAGGGGGAGGGCGCCCACGCCATCGTCGGCGCGGAGATGGCGAAGAAATTCGGCGAGAGCGAGCGCTGCGTGAACGCCATCGCCTCGCACCACAACGACCGCGAACCGGAGTCATTCGAGGCGGTCCTGGTCCAGGTCGCGGACGCGATATCGGCGTCGCGGCCCGGGGCCCGGAAGGAGTCCCTTGACACCTACATCAAGCGCCTTGACAACCTGGAGCAGATCGCCCTGGGCTTCAAGGGCGTGGAGAAATGCTACGCGATCCAGGCGGGGCGCGAGCTCCGGGTCATGGTGGACAACTCCATAGTGAGCGACGACAAGGCCGAGGGTATCGCCCGGGACGTTGCCAAGAAGATCGAGTCAGAACTCAAGTATCCCGGTATCGTGAAGGTGACGGTGATACGGGAGACGAGAATAATCGAGTACGCGAAATGACCATCAGGGAACGAAGCGCATGAAGCGGGGAATGAAAATACTTGCCGTGGGGGACGTCGTGGGACGCCCGGGGCGCCACGTCCTCAGGGACAGGCTCCAGGGGATCGTGGACACGCGCCGCGTCGATTTCGTGATCGTCAACGGCGAGAACGCCGCGGCGGGGAAGTCGATCACCCCCGACATCGTCAAGGAATTCAAGTCCATGGGGGTCGATCTCATCACCACGGGGAACCACGTGTGGGACAACCGGGAGATCGTGAAGTACCTGGACGAGGACGCGACGATCATCAGGCCCGCCAATTACCCCCCCGGGGCCCCGGGTCGGGGATGGCACGTCGTTGAGCGGAAGGGCGTCGCCGTGTGCGTGATCAACCTCCAGGGGCGCCTTTTCATGGACCCCATCGACTGCCCCTTCAGGAAGTTCGACGAGATCTACGCGGAGGTAAAGGAACGCGCGGACATCATCATCGTGGATTTCCACGCCGAGGCCACGTCGGAGAAGAGGGCCCTGGGATGGCACCTGGACGGAAGGGCCTCGGCGCTTTTCGGGACGCACACCCACGTGATGACCGCCGACGAGGAGATACTGCCCGGGGGAACGGGATATCTCACCGACGTGGGCATGACGGGGTCCTTCGACTCCGTGATCGGCGTGAACAGGGAGAACGCCGTGCGCCGCTTTCTCCAGTTCACGCGGGTGAAGTTCGAGGTGGCGGATAAAAACTGCAAGGTCAATGCCGTGCTGTTCGAAATCAACGGCGAGGGGAAAACGGATCGTGTGGAGAGGATCATCGCATGAAGGGCCGGCGGCGGTGATGCCCGGGGCCGCGTCATCATCCCGCCCGGGGGTGGGATGATACTGGAACGGATCAACGGCGTAAAAGACCTCCGGAAGTGCACCATCGGCGAGCTCGATACCCTGGCCACCGAGGTGAGGGAACTCATCCTGGAGGTGATCTCGCGGACCGGCGGCCACCTCGCCTCGTCGCTCGGCGTGGTGGAGCTCACCATCGCGCTCCACTACGCCTTCAACACCCCGAAAGACAGGCTCATCTGGGACGTGGGGCACCAGTGCTATGCCCACAAGATACTGACGGGACGGCGGGAGGCCTTCCGGGATATCCGCCGCCTCGGGGGCCCCTCGGGCTTTCCCAAGACGGGCGAGTCGGAGTTCGACGTCTTCGAGACCGGGCACAGCAGTACGAGCCTTTCCCTCGCCTGCGGGGCCGCCATAGGCCGCGACCTGGCGCGGCAGCACCACAAGGTGATCGCCGTGATCGGGGACGGCTCCCTCACCGGGGGCATGGCCTTCGAGGCCCTCAACCAGATCGGCCACGAGGAAAGCGACATCATCATCATACTCAACGACAACGAGCACTCGATCTCGGAGAACGTGGGTGCCATGTCGAAGTACCTTACCCGTATCATCACGGGCTCGGTCTACAACCGGATACGCCGCACCACGATGAAGGCAGTCAAGGGGATTCCGAGGATCGGCCACGGCCTGTTCAATTTCATATACCGGTTCTTCGAGGGCTTCAAGCGTATGATCATCCCCGGACAGCTCTTCGAGGAGATGGGGGTGCGCTACTTCGGCCCCGTCGACGGGCACGATATCGCCAGCCTGGTGGAGATATTCGAGAGGGTCAGGGACATCAATTTCGGCCCGAAGATCATCCACGTCATTACCAGGAAGGGGAAGGGGTACATGCCCGCGGAAATGAAGCCGACCCTCTTCCACGGCGTGGGTCCCTTCGACCGCGCCACGGGAATACAGTACGGTGGAGGTCGGCTTACCTATTCCGAGATCGCCGGGAAGACCCTGGCGCACCTTGCCGGGCTGGACCGGAAGATCGTCGCCGTGACGGCGGCGATGAAGCTGGGGACCGGTCTCTATGAGTTCGAGAAAAAGGCCCCGGGGCGGTTTTTCGACGTGGGGATCGCGGAACAGCACGCCGTGACCTTCGCCGGGGCCCTGACCAAAAGCGGTCACCGGCCCTTCGTGTCGATCTACTCGACCTTTCTCCAGAGGGCCGTTGACCAGCTCATCCATGACGTGGGCATCATGAAACTCCCGGTGCGGTTACTTGTCGACCGCGCCGGTATCGTAGGCCAGGACGGGGAGACCCACCACGGCCTTTTCGACATCGCCATCATCCGCAGCATCCCCAACTACATGCTCCTGGCGCCCTCGACCGGCGAGGAGCTGCGGGACATGATACATTTCGCGGCCCGGTACGACGAAGGCCCCCTGG
Source organism: uncultured Leptospirales bacterium (assembly GCA_964554685.1). GTDB lineage: Bacteria > Spirochaetota > UBA4802 > UBA4802 > UBA5550 > RBG-16-49-21. The sequence goes on from CAZKPR010000003.1 coordinate 4,780, forward strand.
CGATACGCTATCCCCGTGGGTCCATGGAGGCGCGGGAATTCAGCTTCGAGGAGGGGAAGCCCTTCGTTCCCGGGCGACTCAGGAGGATGACCGCGGGTAAGGATCTCGCCATCTTTACCTTCGGTGACATGGTCCCCGTTGCCCTCGAAGTGCGCGAACTCCTGGAACGGAAAGGCGTCGCCGTTTCCGTCCTGAACCTTCTTACCATCAAGCCCCTTGACGTGCGGGGGATCGAACGCGTCCTCGGGGGCGTCTCTGGCGCGGTCACCCTGGAGAACGGCATGATCTCCGGCGGCGCGGGCGAATACATACTCTCATCCGTGAGGGAGCCCCTTCGCGAAAAGATCCTCTTCTGCGCCGGCTTTCCGGACCGGTTCATCCCCCACGGCACGAACAGGGAACTCCTGGCCATGTTCGGCCTTGACGCGGCCTCCCTCGCGGCGCGCATCCTGAAACTACTCGATTGAGCCGGGCGGGATCACGCATGGTTCCCCCGGGTGCACGGCGGCATGAAGAAGATACGTCTTGACGTTCACCTGGTCCGAAGCGGCCTCTCGCGGTCCCGGGAGCAGGCCCGCCGCGAAATCATGGCGGGATGGGTGCGCGTGGAGGGTGAAACCGTGACCGACCCCTCGAAGACGATCACGGGGGATGAAGGCGTCACCGTGGCGCGCCCCCGGGGTCTCTACGTGAGCCGCGGGGGCGGCAAGCTCAAACACGCCCTCGACCGGTTCGGCATCTCCCTGGCGGGACGAGTGGCGGTGGACCTCGGGGCGTCCACGGGGGGGTTCACCGATTGCATGCTCCGGGAGGGGGCCTCGAAGGTATATGCCGTCGACGTGGGGTACGGGCAGCTCGATTACTCCCTGAGGATCGATCCGCGGGTCGTGGTGATGGAGCGGACGAACGCGCGGCATCTTGACGGGGGACGCTTTTCCGAGAAGGTGGAGTTCCTGGCCGCGGACCTCTCCTTCATCTCGATCCTCAAGGTCTTCGGGGTGATACGCGACCTTTTCGCTCCCGTCGAGGGTGTCATTCTCCTGAAGCCGCAGTTCGAGGCGGGCCCGGGGCGCCATGACCGGGGCGTTGTCCGCGCCAGGGAGGACCACATCGAGATCCTGGAGCGCGTGATCGGTTCCCTCGCCGGGATGGGAATGAAGATGCGGGGCCTCGTCCCCTCGCCCATACGGGGTCCCAGGGGGAATATCGAGTTTCTTCTCCATTTCGAATGCGGCGCCCCGGCGGCGCGTCCGGACGGACGGAATGCAGATATTTCCGGTGCGGTGAAGAGGGCGGTCGAGGAGGCCCACGGGGGGACGGGGTGATCGAAGGCGCATCCCGTCCTTCATGAGGGGCCGGCATCACCGCGGCGCAAGAAAAAACAGCGCCTCCCGTGGTCCCGCGTCAAATTATTGTTGACCTGAACCCGAGAACCGATAGAGTCATTATAAAATGAGACGCCTTGTCCGTTTCAATCGCCGGGTTCGGCGTGCTGATCGGGGCGAAAGGCGGCGTGACGTTGCACGCGGGTATCGGGGAAACATGAAAATCAGGCTCATCGCATCAACCGGCGTTCTTCTCCTTGTATTCATTGCGTCATCTGCCCATGCCTACCGGACGAAGTTCGTCATCCCCTGGCCGGTCCCCTACTACCCCGGGAGCGGTGTCTTCCAGGTCAACGATTATTCCGTGGCGACCTTCAACAAGGTGAAGATGAAGGTCTACTCCCTCGATGGGGAGGAGGTGAACAGGGGAGTGTTTCCCGGGTATCCCGTTATCTGGAACGGCCGCGACAAGAGCGGGAACCGCGTGGAGCCGGGAATGTACGTCATCGACATCGAATCAGAAGACGTGCTGAGCGGTCTCCACGGACGCAAGACCATGAAGATACTCGCCAGCGGAAGGAGCCGGGGAACCTTCAGCCGCGGGGGATGGGCCGGGGCCAAGTACGTGGCAATGGGAAGGACCGGCGAGGTGACGGCGGACGACGTCTTTTCGATCTACTGGAACCCCGCGGGCCTGACGGAGCTCAGGAACACCCAGATCATGACGGAGAAAGAGATACGGGAAAAGGCGAAAAGGGGGGATATCGGGGAGATCAGCGAGGGTGAACTCGTCAGGTTCTCCGAGGAGGAAAAGAGCTTTTACGTGCAGACCGGTCTCAGCGGCTCCACCCTCAACTTCGGCATCAAGACCGGGTTCTTCGGCATGGCGTTCAACCTGCCCAAGGGGGTCATGGGAATCGGGGCCTACACGATTTATTCAGGCGGCATTGACCGGAGGGACTTCCAGGGTGTGAGGACCGGGGGGCTCTCCTATGTCGGATCCGTATTCTATCTCTCCTACGGCGTGTCCCTGGGCGTCTCCTCTTTCGGCTTCAGCGTGAAGGGCCTCTACGAACGCGCCGGAAACGACGAGTTTCTCGGGACAGGGGTGGACCTGGGTACCCAGGTGTACGTGCTCCCCTTTTTAAAGGTGGGCCTCATGGTGCAGGACCTCGGTACCGGTATGTATCCCCTTCAGGAGCGCTATTACATGAGCCAGCGCTATGCCTTCGGGTATCCCACCCTGCGTCTGGGAATCGCCCTCATCACCAACAGGAATTTTACCCTGGCCGTCAGCGGGATCAAGAAGCTGGACCAGAAGACCTTCGGGTACGGCGTCGGGGCGCAGTATGACATCATGAAATGGGCGTCGGTGTACATTGGACTGCAGAACCTGGTTTTTTCGGGGGGGCTTACCTTTCACGTCGTGCAGTTCGATGTTTCCTACGCCTTCACCATGGATATCGTGTCGAAGGGGTTCAACCATAACGTCTCCGCCACCGTGATGTTCTGAGGAGGGACCGTGGCGTCGTACCGTATCATGGGCATTCTCAACGTGACGCCCGATTCCTTCTACGACGGTGGAAAGCATGCCGGTAAAGAAAGGGCCGTGGAGAGGGCCTACCGGATCAGGGACGAGGGGGCCGACATCATCGACGTCGGGGGAGAATCCTCCAGGCCCGGTTCCCGTCCCGTGCCGGCGGGCGAGGAGATGGACCGGGTCTGCCCGGTGATCGAGGCGATCGCCCGTGATATCGGGATACCGATTTCCGTGGACACCACGAAATCGGACGTGGCGAGGGCGGCACTCGCGGCGGGTGCCTCGATGGTGAACGACATCAGCGGCCTCGCCTTCGATGAAGGGATCGCCGCCGCCGTCGCGGAGCGTGGTGCGGGACTGGTGCTGATGCACATGCGGGGAACGCCGGAGACCATGCAGGAGGACCCGCGCTACGATGACCTCATCGGCGAGATACGGGGGTTTCTCGCCGGGGCCGTCCGCCGGGCGGTCGAGACGGGCGTTGACCGCTCGGGGATCATCGTCGACCCCGGCATCGGTTTCGGCAAGACGATGGAGGACAACTATCGCATCATCGCGAACCTCCGCGAGTTCAGGGCCCTGGGGTTTCCCGTCATGGTGGGGCTTTCGCGGAAGTCGCTGATCGGGCGCCTCTACGGGGGGGAGGAGGACCGGCTCCCCGCCACCCTGGCGCTCAACACCGCGGCGGTCCTGAACGGCGCGGACATCATCCGGGTCCATGACGTGAGGGAGCACCGACTGGCCCTCGCGGGGCTTGAAATGCTGAAGAGGGTTTCGGAAAAAGATGGGTGAGTTGACCAACACCATGTTCTACTACATGAGGGTATTCTGGGACTACTTCCGGAACGTCATTGATATCGTTCTCGTGGCCTTTGTTTTCTACCTGGTCTACCGGTTCCTCTCCAATACCCGGGCGATCCAGCTCCTCAGGGGAGTGATGATCATCATCATCGTCGCCATCCTGGCGAAGTTCCTCCGCTTCGACACCCTTGACTGGCTCATCACCAACATCGCCTCGTCGGTCGTGATCGCGATGATCATCCTGTTCCAGCCGGAGCTGCGCCGCCTGATCACGCAGTTCGGCCAGAGGAACTGGATCGCCGCCGAGGCCGACAAGGAGGCGTTCCCCCTCGACGAGCTGGTCAGCGCCGTGGTCTCGATGTCCGAGGAACGGGTCGGCTCGCTGATCGTGATCGAGCGGAACACGGGACTCAGGAGCTATGCCGAGTCGGGCGTCTACGTCAACGCGGACATCTCGGAGGAGTTCATCCGGACCATCTTCCATCCCCTGACGCCCCTCCATGACGGCGCCATTATCGTCCAGGGCGGGAGGATCACCGCGGCGGCATGTTATCTCCCCCTGAGCGATTCGAAGCAGCTGAAGAAGCAGCACGGCGCCCGCCACCGGGCCGCCCTGGGCATCGCCGAAGAGACGGACGCCCTGGTGCTCCTCACCTCCGAGGAGACCGGCAGCATCTCCATCATGGTGAACGGGAGGTTTTTTCCCAAGGTCCGCGTGACGGATCTCAAGAACATGATCCTCTTCTTCATGAACCCGAAGACCGCGCATGAGGAAAAATACCGGATTCCGAAATCATAGGGCGGAGAAATGAAACGACTACGGAAACGCATGATCGCCATGGTAAAGGAGCCCGATTTCCTCGCCAAGATCGGGAGCCTTCTCCTGGCGGTCATCCTCTGGGCCTTCATCGCCGCGGGGAAGACGGAAACCCTCAGGTTCAGGATCCCGATCACGGTCAACAACCTCTCCGCGGACTTCGTCATATCCTCAATGTCTGACACGTACGCCTCCATCGTCGCCGAGGGATCGCGTGAGCAGCTGAAAAGCTTCAATGTAAGGAACATCAAGGCCTTCGTGGACCTCGAGGGCGCGACGCCCGGCGAGCCCGGGAGCTACCCCATTGTGCTGGAAAAGCGCCAGGTGTCAGAGGAGGTCTCCGTGACCCTGGTGAACGATGCGGTCACCGTCGCCCTTGAGGCCAGGGTGGAAAAATGGATCGACGTGGTTCCGAACATCGTGGGTACGGTGAAAAAGGGAAAGATCATCGTGGACAAGACGGTCTTTCCCGAACGCGTCAGGATATCCGGTCCGAAGTCGGCCGTGGCGTCGGTCAACTCGATCATGACCCAGCCCGTGACGGTGGAGAACGAGGCGGGGGACATCCAGAGGCAGGTGGGCCTGGAACGGGAGGACCTTGGCGACCTCCAGTTCAGCGAGAGGGTGTTCGCCGTGAAGGTCGTGATCGCGGACATGAAGGATCTCACGGTGATCACGGTCCCGGCGGTCATGCGGAATGAGAACAATGACTACGAGTACGAGATCCGGGAGCCCGATGTCGAGATCTACGTGCGCTCGCGCCTCAACAGGGTGATCACCCCGGAGGACGTCGATGTCTACGTCGACGCGGGAAAAATCATCCTGAAAGGCGCCTTCGACGAGGAGGGAACCGCGGAGGTCTTCCGCGAGGTCCCCGTTTCCGTCCTCGGGCGGACCTTTCCCGGGTCAGATATCATATCGATCATGCCGAAAAAAAAGACGGTCAGGATAACCAGGAAGCAGGCGGAACCCGAGCCGGAGGTGAAGGATGCCGCGAATTAAGCTGTGCGTGAACATCGATCATATCGCCACGCTTCGCCAGGCAAGGGGGGGCGCCTACCCGGACCCGATCGAGGGGGCGAGGATATGCGAGGAGAGCGGCGCCCACGGAATCACCGTGCACCTCCGGGAGGACCGACGCCACATACAGGACCGGGACGTCCTCGAGCTGAAGCGCGTCGTACGGGGAAAATACAACCTTGAGATGGCGCTTTCGGACGAGATCATCGATCTCGCCCTGGACGTGAAACCGGACCAGGTAACCCTGGTGCCGGAGAAACGCGAGGAGCTCACCACGGAGGGCGGGCTCGACGTGGCGGCCCATTTCGAACGGATACGGTCCCTGGTGCCGCGCTTTCACGATGCCGGCATCCTGGTCTCCCTTTTCATCGAACCGGACCCCGGGATCGTCAGTCTCTCCAGGGACGCGGGGGCTGATTACGTCGAGCTCCACACCGGCGCCTACTGTACCGGGGCCGACGACTGGGGCGGCGACCTGGCCGGTCCGCTGCCTCCTGACGTGAAGGACCGCCTCGCCGCGATTCACGACGCGGCGGGACACGCGGTCAGGACCGGGATCGGCGTGAACGCCGGCCACGGCCTGAACGCCTACAACCTCGCCCCGGTCCTCGGCGCGCCGGGACTTGACGAGCTGAATATCGGCCATTCCATCGTTTCCAGGGCGGTATTTCTCGGGCTTGCCGGCGCGGTGAAAGAGCTGCTTGACATAATCGGGCGGTAACGGCGCAATGGCGTTACGAGGTGCGGCAAGTGATTTCCACGATATTCAAAATATTGTTCATCATCGGGTTCATTTACGTGCTCTACAACCTGGTCCGCATGTTTTTCGGCCTTGGCTCAGCCCTCAAGGAAAAGCACCGGAACGAGGAGCAGCTTCGCCAGGAAGGGCCGCGTTCCGGCAGGATGAAGAGGGGTAAGGACCGGGAAGTGATCGAGCTTGAAAAGGACCAGTACAGGGTAGAGTAATACGGTTGCAGGTAACGCCATGACACGAGTGTCCGCAGTGGCCGCCGGTCTCGCCCTTTCCCTCGCGGTTCTCGCGTGTGGGGGGGTGAAGGGAGAGTTCGGATTCAAGAGGTTCGGTGATGACGCCTATCGCCGCGCCGTTGAAACTCCCGAGTTTCTCTCCGACGAGGAGATCGCATGGGTCTACCGATTCGGGAAAAAATACGGGAAGCGCGACATTGGCGTCATCTACCAGAAAAAAGAGCTGGTCTGGGTCGAGGTTTTTTCCAGGGTCGACAGGATCGACGCTGCGCGGCAGGCCGTCTACGGCGACTTAAAGGGACTTGAGCCGGGAGATTACCGGATCGTGCTCACGGAACTCCGCCGCGACAACCGGATCATCGATACCGCGGATTTCATCATATATGAGCGCGCTGAAGAGGAGTGACCACCGGCGCCTTCACAACGCCTCGATCGGTCGGACTTCCCGGATCCCGCATTCCCACCATGCGCGTCTCCCCGCTTCGTTCCACCCTTAATACCGCCGGTTTCCTGCCGGAATACACCACGTACGCCGAGTAGAGCACCAGAAGCGCGAGGAGGACCAGGGCGAGCTTGATGAGCTTCTTGATCGCGGAGAGTACGATAAGAATGCTGATGATCACCGCTGCGGTGAAGACGAGTTTGTTGGCGGTGAGCGCCGTGATGAACGTTTCCATTTACTGAAGCATGCACCGGGGTATTAGCGAGGGAGGGATTCGAACCCTCCACGCCACGGGTATGAGCCGTGTGCTCTAACCATCTGAGCTACCTCGCCGTTAATTAGCGCGGGCAGGATTTGAACCTGCGACCTTTGGGTTATGAGCCCAACGAGCTACCAGCTGCTCCACCGCGCGGTATGACCGCCACGCTATAGAATAAGGCGACGGTGTCAACTTTTTTTTAGCGTTTATAAATGACCGCCTCCATAAAGGAATTATAGCAAAAAGAAGGAGGCCTTTCAATAGAAAAGGATGCCTTCCGGGCATATTTTCTTCACGGGCAATCCGCGCGCCCCAGGTAAAATTTTATTGACTGGACAGGCGGATTGGCCCATCGTACGGGATAGTTTGCCGTCGGAGTTGCCTCTCATGTTCAACCCCCTAAAATATTTCAGGAATCGCAGCGTGGGCCTGGCCCTGGGCAGCGGGGGCGCCAAGGGGCTGGCGCACCTGGCCGTCATCGAGGAACTGGAATCGATGGGAATACCGATCCAGATGATCGCGGGGTCGAGCATCGGCGCCGTTGTCGGCGCGCTTTTCGGCTGCGGCAGCGTCCAGCGCTTCAAGGAGGACATACTGCGGCTCACCTTCAGGGATATGCTTACCTATATGGATCCCGTGGTGCCCCGGTCGGGCCTCATCGACGGGAAGGGCGTGATGAAGTTTCTCGAGCGCTACATACCCGCCGACGCGGCGATCGAAGACCTGAGGATTCCCCTGGCGGTGGTGGCCACGGATTACGAGAACGGCATGCCCGTCATCATCCGGAGCGGCAGCGTCCTCGAGGCCCTGAGGGCGAGCATTTCCATCCCCGGGGTGTTCGTTCCCGTCCGCTACCGGGACACCCTTCTCGTGGACGGCGGCGTATCCAACCCCCTTCCGGTGAACGTGGTCAAGCGGATGGGAGCCGGCATTACCGTCGCCGTCAATCTTCATCCCCGTGTCAGGAAGGTGGGGTTGAGGAAATACGTGAAATCGAAAATGCCCCGGGAGGGTGATGAAGCGGATTCCCGCGATATCGAGCTCGTGAGCCAGGGAGGAAGATCCCCCCTCCCGCTGCCGGCCTCCGGGGCGGGGTGGCGCAGGGCCCTGGAGAAATGGGTGCGGCCCGCGGGGCGCGAGGGGATGCCGAACATCTTCGAGGTGATCGCCCGCTCCGTGGACATCATGGAGTACGTGAATACCGAGCTCCTGTTGAAATACAACAATCCCTCGGTCCTGATCGAGCCGAATGTGATCAACGCGAGCACCCTCAGCTTCAACGAGGCCCGGAGCATCATCAACGAAGGATACCTCGCCTGCGCCCGGGTCAGAAAGAGCATTGTCCGGAGGATCGCCTACTGGGTCTAGCACGCCGGCCTGTCTCTCCCCGGCGCGGCCCCGGGCGCGAAAGTGAAGAACGCCATGTCCGATGAAGTGCGCGATATCAAGAAGCGGTATGACCAGCTCTGCGAGATGATCACGGAGCACAACTACCGCTACTACGAGCTGAACGATCCCGCCATTGACGACGCGGGGTACGACGCCCTGATGAGCGAGCTTCTCGACATCGAGGGGAGATTTCCGCGAATTCGCCGCGAGGATTCCCCCGCGGCGAGGGTGGGGGGCTTCGTGTCCCCCGCATTTTCCGAGGTGCCCCACGACCCTCCCATGCTCTCCCTGGGAAATATCTTCAACGCGGAGGACCTGGCCGATTTCGACGCCCGGTGCCGCCGGGGCGCCGGCGTGGAGGGGGAACTGCTCTATTCCATGGAGTTGAAGTACGACGGCCTGGCCGTGGAGGCGGTCTATGAGAAGGGACGCCTAGTCATGGGGTCCACCAGGGGGAACGGCGACACCGGAGAGAACGTGACCAGGAACCTGGCCGCGGTCCCGGCGATTCCCGCGACCCTCCCGCCGGAGGCCCCCGGGTACCTTTCGGTGCGCGGGGAGGTCTTTATGCGCCACGACGCCTTCGAGCGTCTCAATAAAACGCGCGAGGAGAGAGGCGAGCCACCCTTCGCGAATCCCCGAAACGCCGCGGCGGGGAGCCTCCGCCAGCTTGACCCGGCGGTCACGGCGGAGCGTTCCCTGGACGCCGCCTTCTACGGCGCCGGCAGGATCACCGGGGACCTTGACGTGAGGGACCAGGCGGGACTTTTCGACTCCCTGAGGCGCCTCGGGATACCCGTGAGCCTGCACGCCGACACCGGCGGTCTCGACAGGGTGCGGGAATACTACGGTCAGTGGCTCGAGCGGCGACATACCCTTGACTTCGATATCGACGGCATCGTGATAAAGGTTTCCGATTTCGACGCGCGGGAGCGCCTTGGCGCCACGACAAAGGCGCCCCGGTGGGCCGTGGCATGGAAATTCCCGGCCCGGGAGGCGCTGACCGCCCTTGAATCGGTCGACTTCCAGGTGGGCCGCACGGGAATCGTCACCCCCGTGGCAAACCTGAGCCCGATCAACATCGGCGGCGTGATCGTGAAGAGGGCGACACTCCACAACTTCGACGAGGTGAAGCGCCTGGACGTCAGGATAGGGGACACCGTGAAGGTGATACGCGCCGGCGACGTGATCCCCAAGGTCGTGGAGGTGGTGCGCCACGGGGGTGGTCCCGCCGGGGAGGAGATCCTTCCACCGGAGCGCTGTCCCTCCTGCGGCGAGCCCCTCAGGCGGGAAGACGTCTTCCTCCGGTGCGTGAATCCCCGGTGCGAATCGAAGCGCTTCGAGTCCCTCCGGCATTTCGTCTCAAAGGACGGCATGGATATAGAGTTTTTCGGTCCCGAGCTGGTGGCGCGCCTCAGCGAGGCGGGGAAGCTCCGCTCGCCGGCGGATTTCTTCCGCCTTGACCGGGAGACGCTTCTCGCCATGGAGCGTATGGGCGAGAAGCTCGCGGACAAGATCATCGAATCCATCAACGCGCGCCGCCGCGTCCCCCTGGCGCGCTTTCTCCAGGCCCTGGGGATCCGCAACGTGGGAGGCCATATCGCCTCCGTCATCGCCGCGCACGCCGGGAGCCTTCGCCGTCTCATGGAGATGTCCGTCGACGAGTTGACGGAGGCCCACGAGGTCGGACCCGGCGTGGCGGAGTCGATCCGCGCCTTTTTCGATGACGCGGAAAGCAGGGGGCTCGTCGACGACATGATCGACGCGGGCGTGACGGTCGAAGACGAGCGGGTCCGGGTCGTCGAAAAAAACGACGTTACCGGGAAAACCTTCGTGGTGACCGGAACCCTGGACGGCCTTACCCGCCAGGAGGCGGAGTCGGCGGTGAAGCGCCTCGGGGGGAGGGCAGCCGGTTCGGTGAGCCGAAAAACCGACTACCTGGTTGCGGGGCGGGAGCCGGGATCGAAGCTCGACCGGGCCCGCGAGCTCGGCGTGACCATCATCGGGGAGGAAGAGTTCATGGCCATGATAGGCGGGGGGGATGAATGAAAAGGATACTTGATTTTTTGAGGCCGCGCTACTATCTCCTGACGCCGCTCCTGATGTTTCTCTCCTTCCCGTCATACGACGTGGCGCCCCTCAGGGCCTTTCCCCTCTTCGCCTGGATCGCCCTGGTGCCACTTTTTCTCTACGTCCGTGGCAGGACCCCCCGGCAGGTCTACACCGCCTCCTTCGTCGCCGGCCTCCTCGGCAATTTCCTGGCCTACGAGTGGATCGGGAATTTCGGGGCCGCTGTGCCAGGCGGCTACGCCGTCATCGTGGGATTCCTGATCCCGAGCCTCACGGTCTTCTTCTCGGTCAGGGTGTTCCTGGGGGAAATGCTCTCCCGGCGCTTCCCGTCATGGAGGCCCCTGATCGTCCCCTCCGTGTGGATCGCCGTGGACTTTGTCGCCTCCATCGGGTTCCTCGCCTATCCGCTCCCCTTCTGGGGCTACTCTCAGTATCCCTTCACCCCCTTCGTGCAGATGGCCTCCTTTACCGGGATCATGGGCGTCACCTTCATCGTCATACTCTGCAACGGGCTCCTCGCCGATTTCATCGAGGCCGGGGGATTCGGGACCATGCCATGGGGGGCGCGACTGCGGATGAAGGAGGCGCGGCGCCTTATTGTCCTCGGGGGCTTCGTGGCAGCCGTGACCATCTATGGCGCCGTGGTGCTCATCATGAACGACGGCCGCGTGAAGCGGGACCTCCGCGTCGCGATGATACAGTCGTGCATCTCTCCATGGGAGAACTGGAACGAGAACCGGTTCCGCTACCTGGCGGAGCTGAAGCGCCAGACGGGGCGCTCCCTGGGGGACGATCCCGATTTCATCATCTGGTCAGAATCGGCCACCCTGGAAACGATCTCCTGGGACTACGAGATGGGGACCCTGAACGAGTTCGAGAGGGAGGTGCTCTCCCTGGCGCAATCAAGCGAGCGGCCCCTCCTCACAGGCGAGATAGGCGTGGTCGAGAGGCCGGAAGGCTTCCTGTTTTTACGCTATCCCCAGAACAACGCGGTCCTCATCGACCGGGAGGGCGCGGTGGTGAAAACCTACGCCAAGATCCACCTGGTCCCCTTCGGGGAGTGGTTCCCCTACGAGAAATGGCTTCCCTTCGTGAAGCGGATCTCCGCGGGCCTCGGGGGATCGAGCTTCGTCCCCGGGGACGAGCCCCTCATCTTCGAGGTGGAGGGGCGCAGGTTCGGCGTCCTGGTCTGCTACGAGGGAATATTCCACCGTCTCTGCAGGGAGTACCGCCGGCGCGGCGCGGAATTCTTCGTCAACATCACCAACGACGGCTGGACCGATACCTATCGGGGCCACATGCAGCACTTCTCCGCGTCGATCTTCAGGGCCGTGGAGAACGGGATATGGTACCTCCGGGCGGGGAACACCGGCTACACGGCGAGCATCGACCCCTGCGGGCGTATCAGGAAGTCCTTTCCCATCCTGAAAAAGGGCTACCTCGCCGCGGACATCGATTTCTCCCTGAACCGCCGGACGGTCTATTCGGTGACGGGAGACCTTTTCCTCTACCTCGCCCTCGCGTTTCTCGGGGTCCTCGGGGCCGTCGCTGGGTGGGGATGGCTCAGGAAAAGAAGGGAACGCGGCAGTGATGCCGGGGAGTCGTCATGACCGCGACCCCGTCCTGTTCGCCGGGGGAAGGATGATCTCCTTCAGGCGGGGAAGGAAGAGGAAAAGAAGGGTCTCCATGATCCATTCACGATAGGCGTCCCCGTCGGGGTCCATGCCCTGGACCTGGGCGACGCAGGGGCCGGACCCGAAGAGTGAGATGATCAGGAAATAGAACCCGCTGAGGAACATCCTGATCTCGTTGTCGCCCCCCCGGGGGCGTATCTTTTCCAGGAAGATGGCGTGGAGGCGGCTGATCAGCTCGGGGAAGCGGTGGTATCCCGGCGTCTGCGCGATGTCCTTCACCTTGGGGAGGTTCAGGGCAAGGATCCTCAGGGGCTCGGGGTTTTTTCGGTTGAATTCCATGAGGAGCTCGATGTACCGGGCGAAACCGTCGGAGATGCCCATCACCTTCACCTCGTCGTACCAGCCCGCCGCGGAGTCCGCGAATTCCTCGCATATTTCCCGTATGATGGCGTCGAAGAGCTCTGCCTTGTTCGGGTAGTAGTAATTGATCAGGGGATGCTCGATCCCCGCCTCCTTGCCGATCATCCGTATGCTCGCGGCGTGGTAGGCGTGCTCCGAGAAGACCTTTCTCGCGGCCCTGACGATCGTTTCCCGGGTACGCTCGCTTTTCTTGCTTTTCATGGGAGGCATGGGGGCATTGTTTCCTCTCTCATGCAATTCTCCGGCGTCGCCGGGGAAATAGTCAAGGGAAAAACAGCGCCTCGTCCGGAATGGCCCGCCATCGCATCCCGGCCGCAGGGTGTCAGCGCCGGATGAGCTTCCCGAGACGGCGACCGATTTTCAGGAGAGCGAGGGAAGCGCGGTGCTCCTTCATGAAGGCGAGTCCGCGATCAGACAGGGGAGGGCCGCCGTTGTAGAGGAGGCTCACGATGTCGCCGAAGCGCCTCCTGGCGGTGAAGGCCTCCGGATCGAGGTAGTCGATGTCCATGAGCTCGAGGATCGTGAGTATGTCGCCCCGGTCGATCAGTTCCAGGGGGAGTTCCGCTGCTGAAGTGCCGTCCCGCAACTCCAGGAGGGACGCCAGCACCGGGAGGTAGCCCCGCCTCCGCATCCCGAGCCTCTTCAGTTCCTTCGCGTAATCCATGACCATGGCTCCCCGGTGGTATTGTTGTCGACGACCCGTATCATCCAGGCGGAGCCCGTCTTGTCAAGAAAGAACCGGGGATTGAAGTGGTGTGCGAAGAAGCGGCCCCCGGAGGCTCAGTTCGAAAGGGTTTCGGGAGACCATGTGGCGATGGCCTTCTCGATTCCCTTTATCTGGCGCTCGCCCATGGAGGCAAGTAAAACCCTTTCATGGATAAGGCCCTTCGTCGTGTCGCTTACGAGGACCCTGCCAGGGGGGCATTGCTTTTCGAGACGCGATGCTATATTCACGGCGGTACCGATGGCGGTGAATGTCCGCCTGTCGCGCGGACCGAAGGCGCCGACGTTCGCTTCGCCTGAATGGATTCCAATCCTGAGGCGGAGGGACCGTTCACCGATGCTGAATCGCCATTTTTCACCGAGCCTTTCCATGTGCTCCTGCATCGCGCATGCCATCATGATCGCCTTTTCTGCATCTTCGGTGGGATCTGAATCGTTGAAAACCCCGAATAGAATCATGATGCCGTCTCCCATGAATTTATCAACCATGCCGCCCCATGCGTGGGCAATGAGGGTCATGTCCGAGAGGTACTCGTTGAGTATCTCCGCCGCGTTATCGGGCTCGATCCTCTCGTTCATCTCGGTGAACCCCTGCAGGTCGGTGAAGCATACCGTCACGAACTTCCTGGAGGGTTTCCCGATGGGGAGATCGTCCCCGGCAAGGATCGAATCGACGAGCTGGGGAGGAAGGTAACTGTTGAGGGTCATCCCTATCGCAAGTATCCTCTTCTGTGCACGCAGGGTATTTCGTGCTATAAGGATGATGAAGAGGACGAAGAGAGCGCTGATTACCGTTAAGGAAACCGCGATCGATATAATGAAGAGGATGTTCGTCCTCGCGATTTCCTTTTCGGCGAGGGCCGCCATTTTCGCGACAACGGCGTGCATGGCATTCAGCGCCTTGCCCTCTTCCTCCCTGACCAGATCGGACGGGTCGATGCCGTCTTTTTTATCACCGCGTTCCAATTCGAAGAGAAGTGACAGGTACCGTCCCGTGAGGGCGTGATGCGCCGCGGAGACACTAAGAAATTCCTCGGCGATCTCTTTCTGGTCGAGGAATTTCATTCTCAGGTTGAAAAGCGCGTCCTGGATTCTGGATGATTGCTGGGAAAACGCGTAGAAATTGGTGCGGTAGACCCTGCCGCCTCGCTCCGAGAGGAGCATTTCTTTCCAGTTATGGACCTGCTTCTGGAAAAGGGCAAGCGTTTCCCTCGATTCAGACTCCGATGCGTGATAGTATCCAATCCGGGAGTTTGACGTGTTCCACGTGATCAGCGCGAGCGCCCCGTTGGCGAGGAGAAGCAAAAAAAGCACCGCGAGTCCAATCATCATTCTCAGGTTTGATCTTCGGAAGATCGCCGATCGAAGCGGGCTTTCCCTGGTGGTCATGGGCGTTCCTCATCTTTTGTCCAGTGTGTGATGGTGTGTATGTATCTCAATATCGCGTGAAGGCATTATAAAGCCAGAGTAAATTTCCGATAAAGCCTGCCTGGCGGTTCCCGGCCGTTTTGTCTTGACACCATTCCCGTAACGGGGGATAGTCACGCAATGGCCGAGAAGGAACCCAGAACGATCCTCCTCGTGGAGGATGACGCCGTCGTCGCCATGGGGGAGGCGCGGGCCCTTGAAAAGGGCGGCTATGCCGTGAGAATCGCCCATTCCGGCGAGGATGCGGTGACCCTCGCGGAGGCGGACCCTTCCATAGACCTCGTGCTCATGGACATTGACCTCGGCCGGGGCATGGACGGCACCGGGACGGCCGAGGCGATCCTGGCCATGCGCGATATCCCCGTGGTGTTTCTCTCCTCCCACACGGAGCCGGAGATCGTGGAGAGGAGCGGGAGAATCGCCTCCTACGGCTACGTGGACAAGGCCGGCGGGGAAACGCTGCTCCTCGCGTCGATCAGGATGGCCTTCAGGCTCCACGAGGCCCACCTCCGTGAAAAGGAGATCCGTAAGACGCTGATTCTCCAGTCCCTTGTCCTGGAACAGATACAGGACCGGGTGACGATAACCGATCTCCAGGGGACCATCACCTATGTCAACGAGGCCGATGCGCGCTCCCTCGGGAGGTCCCGGGAGGAGCTCATCGGAAGCAGCGTCATCGTTTTCGGCGACGATCCCCTCCGCGGGGCGACCCAGCGCGAGATCATCGACACCACCCTCCGCGAGGGAAAGTGGCGCGGCGAGGTGGTGAATTTCGCGGCGGACGGCACGGAGGTTTTCTTCGATTCCCGCACGACCCTCGTGCGCGATCCTGACGGGACGCCCATCGCGATGTGCGGCGTCTCCACCGACATGACGGAGCGAAAGCGCATTGAATCATCCCTTGAAGAGGCGCTGAAGGAGAAGGAGATCCTCCTCAGGGAGATCCAGCACCGGACGAAGAACAGCATGGCCCTCATCGCCTCCCTCATCTCCCTGGAGATGGACCGGAGGGACGACGCCTCGGTTCGCAGGGCCCTCGAGGATATCCATGGACGGGTCGCCGTCCTCGCGAACCTCTACGGCCTCCTCTACGAGGGGGGAAGCTCCGACGTGCGCCTCGACCGGTATATGCGGGGCATATGCGATTCGGTGTCATCGGCCTTTTCCGCCGCGGGAACCGTGCGCCTTGAAATGAGTTTCGACGAGACGGTGATGGACCCCCGGTGCGCCTCCGCCTTCGGGCTCATCCTGAACGAGCTCCTGACCAACGTCTACAAGCACGCCTTCGCTGACGGCCGCAGCGGCACCCTCCGCGTCGATCTCGCCCGGAGCGAGGGCAAGGTGGAGCTGGCGGTTTCCGACAACGGCATCGATCTCCCCGATGGCTTCGCCCCGGAGCGCTCAGGGGGCTTCGGACTACGCCTCGTGGGAATGCTCGTGAAACAGCTGGGGGGAAGGCTCAATTGCCACGGCGGCGAGTGGACCGTGTTCAGGGTCGTGGTGCCCCTCTGAGGGGCGCGCGGAGGACGTTTCACGGTCGCGTCCGCCGCGCAATCCCCGGGATTCGCTACGCCACCGATGCCCTGGCAGGGCGGGGCCCTTTCTGCGACGCAACGGGGAACGGGAGTTTCCTCACCATGTGACGGAGCGCCGCCAGGGTCGTGGCGTATCCCACCTGGAGCACCTCGTCGCCGTTTTCGAAGGACATCCGCCTCCGGTAAAATTCGTTCAGCTCTCCTCTACGGTGGTGCATCGACGTGTCGTCGCCGCTTTTCTGAAAGACCGTGTCCTTCACGCTTCCCCTGAACACGAATCCCTCGGGGTCGAAGATCGCGTCGTCCTTGATGAATATCCTCCGGCGGTACCGGCGATCGATGGCCTCGGCGATGGCGCGGTGCGTGGCGCTGGGGGCCGCGACGGTATCGGGAGAGGGATAGACCTCTTCGAAGTGCATCGACACGTTGACAAGGCTGGAAAGCACCGCGGCGCAGTTGCTGATCCAGAGCCTTCCCGCGACGGGGCGGTGGCGCAGGAGGAAGCCCGCAACGGCCCTGCGCGTCAGCTCGTGGGTGAGGCCGTTGCTCCTGTCCTCGGGGCGGACGCAGGTAAGGCCCAGGTGCTGGACGACTCCGACGCCCTCGACATCGAGGATGACCGTGGAGCAGAAACCGGCCATGGTGCCGTCGGGGCGCATGGCGACGGCGATGACCGTGTCGGCGAGTTCCTCCCTGAGTCCCGTCAGGGCCTGGTATTCGGGCACTGCATGGAAGCAGCATGCCGCGGTGTCGCGGAGATGATCGACCAGGCCCGCCAGGGCGGCGTCGCTCATGTGCTGGCCCGGTCTGACGAGAAGCCGAAAACGGTAGCGGGTGCGGGCTTTTTTAGAATTCGACTGTTGCGCCGACGGCGCGACCGGGCCGCCCTTGTTCGTGAAAGTCGGCAGGGCGATGCGTGCCGGGCGATTTTTCCTTTTTTCATCCATTGTTTCCTCCGTTTATTGTGATCGCTTGCCCCGTCATTTTAGGCAAGGGATTCGTCTATCCAGTTCCACGCCGAACGCATCAGCCGTTCCGGGTCATGGTCGCGCATAACGGGTCCGAAAGAGACGGTGACGCGTACCTCCCTCCGGGAAAAGGTCCTGATGAAGTGGGGCAGGAAGGTGTCGTCCCCCACCCAGGCGTCTTCCGGTTTTTCATACTCGATTGAAACGGGAACCACGGGGAACCCGCATTCCGCGGAAAGGCGGAAGGTCCCCGGCCTGAAGGCGAGGAGACCCGGCCCCCGGGATGACGTGCCCTCGGGGAAGACCACGATGGAGAGGCCGCGGCGCAGGCGGTCCCCCACCTCTTCCCTGGCCATGCGCCGGCTTTCCGGGGAGTCCCTGTCGACGAATACCACGTTCACGAGGCCGCAGCCATAGCCGAGAATGGGCCACCGAGAGACCTCATTCTTGGCGAGGAAGGTGACCGGGAGATGCGCGGCGATGGCGGTGATGTCGATGTAGGAACGGTGATTGCTCACCAGGAGCGCTCCCCCCGGTGGATAGTCTCCCAGGCGCGACACCCTGAGGCCCATGGCGCGGTTGATGGTACGGGCCCAGTTCATCAGGACCCGGTTCCCGCGCACGGGTGAGACCCCCCGGGCGGCGCGTGAAACCAGGAGGATTACGACGTGTCCCAGGGTTATGACAAGATACCCGGCGAGACGCAGGAACGCGCGAAGCACCCTGCGGTCTTCGCGCGGCATGATCCGGGGCGCAGCCTCTTCGCGGTTCAGGATGCCCGCATGCTCCTTCATCGTTGACGACACCACCTGTGCAGGAATACGGTTTCGACGTGCTGATGTGAGGGAAAGTAGAATGGAGATGTTAACGAATTATAAAGCCGTTCTGAAAAAATCTTGAATTGCGGGGCCTCTTCAACCGTGCCCGAGGTTGCCGATCTTTTTCAGAACCGTCGCCTCGCAGGGCGAGAGGGTGAACTCGAGCGAGGTGAAATGGGTGTTCACGAATCGATGGGTAGAAACAAGGACCTTCCACTGGCCGCGGTGGCGCAGATGGAGGCGCCTCGGGCGGTCCGAGAAGTTCAGCGCGACGAACACGGTTTCCCCGCCGTGGGTACGGTAGTAGGCCAGCACCCCCCGGTGACCCTTCACGACGGGGGACCAGTCGCCCCGGTGGAGGGCCGGGGTGGCGTTCCTCACGGAAAGGAGCGAGCGGTAGAAGCTCAGGAGGGAGTACCGGTCCCGCGACTGGGTCTCGACGTTCACCTGCGGGTAGTCTACCCCCACGGGAAGCCAGGCGGGGCCCGTGGTGAAGCCGGCATTCTTTCCCGGCGTCCACTGCATCGGGGTCCGGGCGGGGTCCCTCCCCGGGAAAAGGGGCCAGAAGCGCTTGCCCAGGGGGTCGTGCACCCGGCACCGTGCGATGGACTGGTTCTTCATGCCGATCTCCTCGCCGTAATAAATGAAAGGCGTGCCCCGGGCGGTGAGGAGGAGCGCCGCCGCCACCTTCGCGCGCATCTCGCCGCCCCGTCCGCCGCCGAACCGGCTGATGCCCCGCCGCTGGTCGTGGTTGGAGAGGACGTGGCAGGGCCATCCCCCGGGGGGGATCGCCCGCTCCCACCTGCGCAGGCAGCGGTAGTAGCGCCGGGCGCACCAGGGCCGGTAGATCAGCGAGAAATCGAAGGCCAGGTGGAGCCCGTCGGTACCGTCGCCCAGGAAGCGCGCCGAGAGTGAGGGGTTTCCCGGGGGCAGTGTGAAGACCTCTCCCACGGCCATCCGGTCGTCGTAATCGTCGAGGACCCGACGGAGTTCCCCGAGCACGATGTGCGTGCCCCGTTGATTTCGGTCGTAGCGGTGCATTTGAAAGAGGGGAAGTCCGGGGAGCGCGGGATTGTTCCTGAGCCCGCGGTCCTTGATGAGCCAGTTGACAGCGTCGAGACGAAAACCGTCCACTCCCCGGTCAAGCCAGTAGCGCACCACGGCGAACATCGCCTCGCGCACGGCGGGATTGCGCCAGTTGAGGTCCGGCTGCTCCTCGAGGAAGGAGTGGAGGTAGTACTGCCCGGTGAGTTCGTCCCATTTCCAGGCGCTCCCCCCGAACACGGACCGCCAGTTGTTGGGGGGGCGGTTTCGCGTTCCGTCGCTCCAGAGGTACCAGTCGCGCTTCGGGCTCCTCCGGGACGAGCGGGATGAGAGGAACCATGGATGGAGATGGGAGGTGTGATTCAGCACCAGGTCCATGATGATGCGCATGCCCCGGTCGTGGGCCTCCTTCACCAGCCGCCGGAAATCCTCTCCATCGCCGAAAACCGGATCGATCCGGTTGTAGTCGCTGATGTCGTAGCCGCAGTCATGCATCGGCGATGCGTTGACCGGTGAGAGCCAGATGGCATCGATGCCAAGGTCCGCCAGGTAGTCAAGTTTCTCGATAACGCCGGGGATGTCGCCGATGCCGTCCCCGTTCGAGTCGTAGAAGCTCCGGAGGTATACCTGGTAGACGACGCCGTGCTTCCACCATGTCCGGGGGTCGGTCAACGCTTCCGGGCCTTTGGCGGGGTGCTGTTTTCAAGGCCCACGTCGGCAAGGAGGTGGCTGATGATGTCGTCAGGGTTGTAGGTCCCGGCCCTCTCGAGGGCCGACTTTCTGAAGGCGGACCGCCGCCGCCGGTTCCCGAGGTGCTCCTTGATGGAGGCGCTCAGCTCCGTTCGGCACCTCGCCAGGTAGCCGTACTTCCCGTGAATGATGAGGGCCCTGGGGCCCTTCGTGTTGTAGGCCGCCACGGGGAGCCCGCAGCTCAGGGCCTCCAGGACAACGCAGCCGAAGGTGTCGAATTTCGAGGGCAGGATCAGCATGTCCGACGCGGAGTAATACTCCGGGAGGCGGGCGTGGTCAACCCAGCCGAGATACACGGCATCGGGAAGGGCGGCCCTCAGGTCCTCTTCCCGCGGCCCCGTTCCCGCCACGGCGATTCGCACGTCCGGAAAGGATTCCCTCACCGATTTGTATATCGCGGGAAGCTCCATCACGCCCTTCTCATCGCTGAGGCGACCGGCGAAGAGAAGGACCGGGTCGCTCCCCTTCACGCCGAAGAGCTCGGACTTCGGGGTTTTCCTCGGGGTGAATTCCTCCTCGGCCCAGTGGGCCGTGAGGAACACCCGGGAGCGTTCGAAGCCCATGTCGCGGCCCGTGAGCCACGCCTGGTGGTCCCGGTTCAGGACGAAGAGCCCGTCGAAGCCCCGGTAAAAGGCACGGAGGATGCGGCGAAGTCGGCTCCTGCTCTCATGGTCGAAGTCCAGGACCTGCCGCGCGAACATCATCCAGTCCGTGTGAACGTAGAAATACGCGGGCACGGAATAGGCGTTCTTCAGGTAGAGGGAAATGAACCCCATGGGGCCTTCTGTGGAGCAGATGATCCGGTCATACTGGCCTTCGTTGAACAGCCGGTGTATTTCCATCAAGTTGGGAACCCGGAGGGGCTGGTGCTCGTAGAAGGAAAAAGTGTGCTCCGCCAGGGGGGGCACCACGATCAGGTGGTCACCCGACTCCAGGGTGGAGCTCGACACCAGGATGTCGATGGGAAGATCGCGCTTCCGGATCTCCCCGAGCATGGATTTCAGGACCAGGGCCACGCCGTTGGTGTCCTCCATGGTGTCCGTGAGCCAGAGCATCCGCCTGGAATGACGGAGCCTTCCGAGGCGGTCGGCGAAGCGGTTAAGAAGCGGACGGGCGTTGTACATCACCCGGGCGCTCGCGAAGGCGGCGGCCAGGATAACCGCCGAGCCGAGGAAGGGGAAGGAGAGGCCGTCAAGGAGCTGGTCGATATCGAAGTTCAGGGCCTTTTTCCTGCGCCCGTTCCCTTTTTCGGTATAGCTCCTTATCTGGGCGGGCAGGTCCAGGGAATCGAAGATCTCCTCGATGCTCTTACTGCCGAGGCCCTGCTCCCGGTCCAGTTTTTCGAGCTTCGACTGGAGCCGCTGGATCAGAATCCGGTTCATGTTCTCGTAAATGAAATGTATGGAATCACGGAATTTATGCACGATCCGTTCCGGGTTGTCACGCCGGGTGATGGCCATGTGCGAGGCCTCGTCGAATATCGGCTTGTACACGGCGGGCACCATGAGACGCTGCCGCTTCGGAGGCACGCCGCCGGTGAAGCACCTGTGGAAGAGCTCCAGGAAGCGCATGGTCACCTTGTGGCGCTTCATCTCCGTGATGCCGTTGGCGATCGCGAAGGCGAGGAGCTTTTCCTTTATGTCGCCGTTGTGAAGCGCCAGGCGCACCAGGCCGGGGTCCTTCATGTGCATGGCGATCTGGCAGAAGAGGTCGAGGAAGGTCACCATCATTTTTTCGCTGTCATTGTGGGAGCCGAAGGGGGCCATGTCGCCCCTCTTGATGGCCTCCAGGGCGAGCTTTGACGCGGACATGATCTTCAGCTTTGCCGCGAGGTCCTTCACGTGGAGCCGCGTGCCGGTGAGGCCGGTGAATATTCCCATGTGGCTGTCGGAGCCCCCCGCCATGGCCTTGCGGTAGGGGTGGCGGGTGAAGCGCCCCGGGGCGATGCCGAATTGTTTCCCGTATCCGTCAAGGACCTCAGGGGTGAGCCCCTCCACCCAGGCCTTGACGAGCATGTTCTGCCAGGTGTCGCGCTGGCCGTTCATCACTTCGAAGCGCTCGAAGACCAGGGACATCTTGTCGAAGAATTCGAGGGGCGGTATTCCCTTCCGGTGGTAGTGGTAGAGGGGGTGGGCCCAGATGGTGGGGATGTCCTCCTCGAGGGCGTACTCCTGGAACCGGTAGATATCCGACCGTTTTTTATCGAGGACCGCCTCCTGGGCGGGGGTGAACCCGTAGGCCAGGACATGGATGGCGGTTTTGAAATCGGGGACCTGGCAGGTGAACTCGGCGCCGGTGACAACCTCGATGCCGCGCTCCATCAGCTCATGACAGGACCGGGCGTTGTTGTGATTGGTAACGGTGAAGACGTCACAGCCATGGCTTTTGAGGATCTCGATGAGGGTTTCGCTCGGGAGCCATGTCTCCGGCATGCCCAGGAGGCGTCCGATGATCTCATCCGGCGTGTTGCTGTTATGGTCGTGGCAGTGGAGGTCGATGGTCAGGGTTTCCTCCCGGGGGAAGCGCGTCTCCTCCCGGGCGAGGAATGTCTCGAGTTCGCAGATAAGTTCGCTTCTGAAGTCAGGCATTCTGTTCATAATGCGATTGTGTTCGATCCTTTTAACAATTTCTTTATAGTGTCGCCACTCGTCCGGGAGTTGCGCGGCCCCGGGGTTTCTTCTTTCATATCAGAATATGTAGCCGCCGGGCGTATGTTTTTTGTGTGCGGGATATAAAGAAATTGTAAAAACCGGCCTTTCATCGAGGGTTAATTGAGCGGCCATGGACAGGGTGGCGGCACCGCGCTCTACAAAAGAATCGCCGGATGGTGATGCGTTCCGAAGGCGTGAAGGGAATCGTCGAAGAATCAGTCGGATCCTTCATGTTTGGTGCACGGCTCCAGGTGGATCGTGGCCTCGATCCCCAGGTCCGCGAGGATATCATCCTCGATCCTCGTGGCGATGGCGTGGGCCTCGGCGAGCCTCGTCTCCGGGGGGAGGCGCATGTGGAAGGTGAGCTCCATGTGGTCGCCGTAGCGATGGAGGTGGAGGTGGTGTATGTTCAGGTCGCTGCCGTAGTGGCGGCGGGCGATCGCGTCGATGGTTCCCGCCAGTCCCGGGTCCGCATCCTCGCCGATGAGGGAGCTCGCGGCCTTTTTTAAAAT
>CAZKPR010000003.1:27922-55375 GCA_964554685.1 uncultured Leptospirales bacterium
AATTTCCCAGGCGGCGTAGAGAATCACCAGTGACACGGCGATCCCCATGGCCGCGTCGATCCACCAGAGGTAGCGACCGGCGAATATCCCGGCGAGTATAACGAGGGACGATATGGCGTCGCTCCGGTGGTGCCATCCGTCGGCGGCGAGGGACTGGGCGTTCGTTTTTTTTCCCATGCGGAGGGCCACCTGGGCCAGGATCTCCTTCAGGACCACGGAAGCCGCCGTGACGGCGATGGCCAGGGTCCCGTAGCGCGCGGACTCGCGGTCGATCAGTTTCTCCACGGAATCAGCGACAAAGTTGACCGCCACCAGGGCGAGGAGCACGCCGATGATGATGGAGCCGATCAGCTCGGCGCGGCCGTGGCCGAAGGGGTGCCGGTCGTCCGCCGGATCGGCGGATATCCTGATGCCCGCGAGGACGACGATGGAGGTGAGGGAGTCCGAAAGGGTGTGCCATGCGTCGGCGATGATGGCCACGGACCCCGAGGCGAGGCCCGCCCAGTATTTCAGGGCGAAGAGGAGGGTGTTGACGATTATGGAGAGCCATCCCTCGATATAGCCGTAGCGCGTTCGCAATGATGTCGATGCCGGTGCCATCAGTAAAGAAGGTATTTTCTCCTCTTCTTCTTATAGTGTTTGATTTCTTTCTTCGTCGATTTTTTGAAATCCTCCCAGGGGCGTCCCTCGCTGATGAAGCGGCGGAACCTGTCCGTCCCCGCGAGGGCGTCGATATCGTAGTGCCGCCCGTGGCGTATCCAGAAGGCGTGGCGATACTTCGTCATGATGGCGGCAATTATCCGGTAGGCCGCTTCCGTGGGACTGAAGGTCCCGCCGGTGTAGAATATCTGGGCCCCGCCGCAGCGCGTCCAGGTGTACTTGCTGAAGGTGGGGGTGAAGTAGACCGGTTTGAACCGGAAATTCCTGAGGCCCAGGTTGTTCAGTGCTTCACAGAACGCCACGGGCTCGATCCAGGGGGCGCCGATGTATTCGAAGGGTTTCGTGGTGCCCCTCCCCAGGGAGAGGTTGATGCCCTCCATGAGCACGATGGCGGTGTACACGATCGATGACTCGAAGGTGGGGAGATTGGGCGATGGGGGGATCCAGGGAAGCCCGGTTTTCTGGAAGGGGCGGCCGCGGCGATACCCCCTCATGGGGACCACCCGGAGCCTCACCCCCTTCCTGAATTCCCCCCGGTAGTAGCGCGCCGACTCGCCGATCGTCATCCCGTAGAGGAAGGGGGCAGGGAAGGCGCTTACGTACCTCGTGGTGAAGGCCGCCTCGAGGAAGGCTCCGTCGATGCCGAGAAAGCCCACGGGGTTCGGCCGGTCCAGGACGATGAGCTCGGTGTCAAGGCCCTCCATGGCGTCCATGACGTCCTTCAGGTTGGTGATATAGGTGTAGCAGCGCATCCCCATGTCCTGGATGTCGAAGATGACGATGTCGACCCTCCGGAGGAGGAGCCTCAGGGTGTGGCGGCTGATGCCGTAGAGATTGTAGACGCGGCAGCCGACCCGGTGATCGTACCAGCCCGTGCCGTAGTCAACGTGGTTCTTGTGGCCATAGAGGCCGTGTTCCGGCTCCAGGAGCATGGCGATCTCGATGCCCCGTTCCCGGAGGAGCCGCGCGTTCTGGCGCAGGCCGGAATCATACCCCGAGTGGTTTGTCACCAGGGCGGCCCGCCTGCCGCGGTACTTTTTCGCCCTCCAGGAGGCGAATCGCTCCAGGCCCGTCGTAACCCGCGGACCCTTCGCGTTGAGATTGTAGCGGGGCGCGCCGGCGCAGGCCGCCGAGACGAGGATTGCCGTGACCGCGGCGGCGACGAGCCTTCGTGCGTGATCTGGTCTCATCCATACTCCCTGTGCCGAGATGCCCCGGTTCGTCCGGGGCATCTCAGCCTAGGGGGGGGCGGACGGGGGGTCAAGAATTATTCTCAATCATGCTTGACAGGCCGGCGTGGTGCGCTACCCTGTTCAGCCGGGGGACGCTTCCAATGTGCCGCAGAAGAAACATACTCGCCGCCCAGATACAGATCGCGCTTTTTCTCTTCGCCACCTGCGGCCTCACCACGGAGCGGGAGCAGGCCGTCCTCTCCTTTTCGACGGAGCGGAACATGGTGAAGTACGCCGACCTCCTGGTGGAGGAGGAGCGCTACACCACCGCCGGGCTCAGGTACCAGAAGAAATACCATCGACATCTTATCGGGATCGCGGGGGAGATCGTCGAAAACCGGAAGCTCGAAATCGAGAAGCACAGCATCGGGTTTTACTACGACAAGAGGTCCGGGGACACCAGGAGCCTCTACCTTGGGCTTGATATCGACGCCGGCTCCCGGGGCGGGAAACCCTTCGAGCGCATCGCCGTGGAGCTCATCCGGAGCGACCTCGCGAACATCATGCAGACCATCCATGCCTGCCGGAGCGTCTTCAACGAGGGCGACATCGCGGGGATGGTGATCGGCTGGAAGTGGACCGCCGGGGCGGCCCGGGAGCACCTGAGCGTGTGGATCACCAAGGCGGATTTCATCCGCTACGAGGACGATCTCCTGACCTTCGACGGGATGCTCCAGAGGAGCACCATCACCAACACCCGGGGACGCGTCATTCGCCTCCCGTTATAACCGCGAGCTCCTTTAACAGGGCCTTGATCTCCATCATGGTTCCCACGCTGATGCGGATGTAATCGGACTGCACCGGCCCGGTGTAGTGGCGCACCAGGATCTTCCGCTCCTTCAGGGCCTCGTAGAGATCCCGTGACCCCAGGGCGTGGTGCCTGGCCATCAGGAAGTTCGCACGGGAGGGAATGATCTCGAAGCCCAGGGACAGGAGCCCCTCCTCGAGATACTCCTTGTTGTTCACCACCATCTCCATGTTGTAGGAGAGGGCCTTGTGGTCCTTCAGGGCGGCGACGGCCCCCGCCATGGCGAGCATGTCCACGTTGTAGGAGTCCTTGATCTTCATGAGGCCCCGGAGTATGCCGGGTGAGGCCACGGCGAAACCGATGCGGAGCCCCGCCAGGGAATAGGACTTTGACATCGACTGGGTCACGACAAGGTTGTCGAACTCGTTCACCAGGTCGGCGGAAGAGCCGCCGTAGAAGTCGATATAGGCCTCGTCGACCACGAGGAGGCCCTTGAATTTGCCGAGGAAGGTCCTGATCTCGGCGGGTTCGCAGAAGGTCCCCGTGGGATTGTTCGGGTTGGCGATGATGACCAGGTTATATTTCTTCTTTAAAAAACCCGCCATGTTGTAGGAAAAATCCGGGTTCAGGTTCACCAGCTCGTGGCGCACACCGTTCATCTGCGCCAGCGTGATATAGAGGGCGTAGGATGGGTAGGCGAAGGCGGCGAGACCGTCGGGCTCCACGAGGCCGCGGAAAATGAGGGTGAAGATCTCGTCCGACCCGTTTCCCACGAAGACCTGTTCCGGCGTGAGGCCCCTCGATTCGGCGAAGGCCTCGCGCAGGGCGCGGGCCGTCGGGTCGGGGTAGCGCTTCAGGGATTCGTTCGCCGCGGACCTGATCGCCTCCAGGACGGCCTTCGAGGGAGGGAAGGGGTTCTCGTTCGTGTTGAGCTTTATAAACTCCCCGAGGTCGCGGGGCTGTTCCCCCGGGACGTACTCAGTGGCGTCCCTGAGCCTGCTGTTCCAGTATTTTTTCTCCCTGTCCACCGCCATGTCCAGCTCCCTTGTGTCGTTACGTGCATTCCGTGGCGCCATCGGCGTTGCGCCGCGCCAGGCCGACGATTTCACCGATGTCACCGATCCCCCCGGAACGGAGGTAGTCCTCGATTCCCCCGATGATCGCCAGGGGAAGCGCGGGGTCCACCATGTTCATGGTGCCCAGGGACACTGCCGAGGCGCCGGCCAGGATGAATTCCAGGGCGTCCTCCGTCGAGGCGATGCCCCCGAGGCCGATGACGGGGATCGTCACGACCTCGCAGACCTGGTAGACGACCCGCACGGCCAGGGGGCGAATGGCGGGACCCGAGAGGCCCGCCACGCGGTTGTCGAAATGGGGCCTTCCCCTTGCCACGTCGATCTTCATGCCGAGGAAGGTGTTGACGGCCGAGAGGGCGTCGGCGCCGATTTCCTGGGCCCGAAGGGCGAAGGCGGCGACGTCGGTGACGTTGGGCGAGAGCTTCACGATGAGGGCGCACCGCGTCGCGGCGCGCGCCTTCTCGACCAGGTCGGTGAAGCGCCCCATGTCCGTGCCGAAGGCCATCCCCCCCTCCTTCACGTTGGGGCAGGACACGTTCAGCTCCAGGGCGTCAATGCCCCCTGTTCCGGAGAGGACGCGGCAGAGCTCGACGTTCTCCTCAACGGAGTGTCCCGCCACGTTGGGGATCACCGTGGCCCCCTTCCCCAGGAGAAAGGGGAGCTTCTCCGAGAGAAAGCGCTCGAGTCCCACGTTTTCCAGTCCGATGGAATTGAGCACTCCCGCCGGCGTTTCCAGGATCCGGTTTCCCCGGTTCCCCCGGCGCGGCTCCAGGGAAAGGCCCTTGGTGAAGATCGCCCCCAGTCGCGCGATGTCGAGGAAGGCGGAGAGCTCCTCGCCGTACCCCGCCGTGCCGGAGGCCACGGTGACCGGGTTTTTCAGCACCAGGTCCCCTATTCGGATAGAGATGTTCACGGATTCCCCCTGTGCGACGCCAGAACCAGTTACCGCCCCGGGGCGGGGGAGTCAAGAAATTAATGGCGCTGCCGCGGGGGCGCCGACTTCACGCCCCGCGTGCCTTCATCGGCGACCCGCCGCGAGAACTCGACGATCTCGCGCAGGACGAGGTCGCGGTTCGTCCTGTCGTATTTGCTCAGGAGCACGTGGCTCCCCGGCTCCACCGCCACCGCCCTGTTCAGGGGATGGGGTCCCGCGTCGCCGCCGAAGCGCGCGAAGGCCTCTTTCATCCGGGGCACCGAGGCTGATTCGTCTCCCTCGTTGTAGAGCATGAGCACGGGGACCCGTATCGATTCGTAGACCGCGTCGCGGGCGATGAGGCGGTGCAGGTCCACGAGCTGGGCCGTGGCGGCCAGGTACTGTTCACGGTACCAGTATTTCGTCCAGTTGTCCTCCTCCGGGGGGACCGGCGCGGGGCTCACCCGCATCGGCATGAGGGTGGTGATCAGCCTGAACAGGGGATAGTGGTAGAGGAGCCGCGCCGAGGGGTCATGGAAGTCGTAGTAGGGAGAGGAGAGGACCAGGGCGGCGATCCTCTCGGGGTAGCGCGCCCCCAGGTAGGTGGCGATGAGCCCCCCCATGCTCGTGCCGACGACGATCACCCGGTCACCGAGCCTTTCCATCATGCGCAGGGCGTCGATGGAATCGTCGAGGTGCATCGACATGGTCGCGTTTTTCTGGTCCTTGATGTTCGTGCCGTGTCCCCGGAGGCGCAGGTAGTAGGTGTTGGCCCGGAGCCTCTTCGCCGCCATGTCAAGGACGTATTCGCCTTCACCGCGGCTGGCGCCGAAACCGTGTATGTAGAGAAACGCCAGGGGGGTCTTCCCCCGGGAGTGGCGCACGAGCTTCTCCTCGTTCCCGGGGCGGGCGGCCAGGGAACGGCTCGTTGCGAGCCTGTCACGGTAGAATTCCCCGAAGGAGGAGGGGAGCGGCGTGTTCCGGTACTCGTAGGACGGGCGCACGAGATGGTAGTACAGGAAATAGGCCCCTACCAGGAGGAGGGGGATGACGAGGGCGAGGATCGTTTTCATCGGGCGCTCCAGTTATTGAAATAACAGATCAGAATCCATGCCGCGCGAGTATCGCATCCGGCGCGTCACCCTTCCCGCGACCACGCATCTCCAGGAGAATGTCGGAGCGGTCCGTGAAAAGGCCGTCGGCGCCGAACAGCGTGATGAGCCGCATCTGCCAGGGCAGGTTGATCGTGTACACGTGGACCAGGAGTCCCGCCCGGCGCGCCGGACCCGAGTGCCAGGGGTAGGCGAGGTAGCCCACGGGGCCGATCCCCGAACCCGCGGCGCGGGCGTCGCGCACCAGGGCCCCCCATGACCCGCGGTCCCGCTCGGTCTCCTCGTCGACGAGGTACACCCTGGGGACTTCCGGAGCGAGGCCGGCCAGCTTCCCGAGGCTTTCGAGACTGAAGGACTGGAAGATCACGCGTCCCCTTTTCGCGGGATTGCCGATCCATCCCCGCCGGCGGAGAAGGCGCACCAGTTCCCCCTCGATGCCGGGATAAAGTTCCGGCGACTTGGTTTCGATGTAAAGCCCCGGCGCCGGCGCGCCGCGGTCCGCGATATCGATGATTTCCTCCAGTGTGGGGACAGTGACCCCGGTGAAGGATTGCCGCGCGCGGTCGGGGTGGCGGGCGTTGAACCATGATCCCGCGTCGAGGCGCCGGAGCTCCGCCAGGGTGAAGGAGGAGACGGGGCCCTTCTCCCTTCCGGGAAATATCTCCCTGACGTTGGTGGTGCGCTCCAGGGTGTCGTCGTGGAGGGCGACGATGACCCCGTCGGCGGTGCGCTGGACGTCCATCTCAAGGTAGTCGGCGCCGAGGTCCCGGGCGACGAGGTAGGCCGGGGCCGTCTCCTCCGGCGCGTCGTGGGAGGAGCCGCGGTGGGCGATGACGGCGCGGCAGGCAATGCCGCTCTCCCCGGCGCGTTTTTCGCAGGGCGGTGTGAGCCCCACGTGATACAGGAGAAGGGCCGCCAGGACCGCGGCGGCGGCGAGTGACGGCGCGAGAAGGGCGGCGGCGATTTTTTTCTTCATGGATGCGATACCTCCATTGCGGTGCCGGGCCCGGTCATGAATGCTCGTCCCGGTCATGGGCCTTCCACGTGAACGCGAGGAAGAAGATCGCGAGGGCGCAGGAGGCGATGATAACGATGATGCCCCCGTCCCAGCTCGTGTACTGCACCACCGTGCCGATGCCCAGCTCGGCGATGGTCGCCCCGCCCAGGTAGCCGAAGAGCCCCGTGAACCCCGCCGCCGTGCCCGCGGCCTTCTTGGGCGCCAGGTCCACGGCGCCCACGCCGATCAGCATCACCGGCCCATAGATGAGAAAGCCGATCAGGGCCAGGCAGATCGAATCGACGGTTGGGTTGCCCGGGGGATTGAGCCAGTACGCGATGACCGCGGCGGTGACCATGAGCATGTAGATGATGGAGACCGGGGCGCGCCGACCCGAGAACCAGCGGTCGCTCATCCACCCGGCGATGAGCGTTCCCGGGATGCCCGCGTACTCGTAGAAAAAGAACTGCATCCGCGAAAGGGAGTCGGAGCTTCCCTTCACCGCGGTGAGGTAGGTGGGGGCCCAGTCGAGGACGCCGTAGCGCACCACGTAGACGAAAACATTGGCCAGGGCGAGGAACCAGAGGAAGCGGTTCCTCAACACGTAGGTGAGGAATATCTCCCGCGCGCCGAGCTCCCGCTCCCTGTCGTCGACGGCGGTCACGGGATAGTCGTTCTTGAACTCCTCGATGGGGGGAAGCCCCACGGACTGGGGGGTGTCGCGGAGAAAGAGTATGATGAGGATCCCCATGGATATGGACATGGCGGCGGGCACGTAGAACACGCTCTGCCAGGATGAAAAGATAATGATGGCAAGGCTGCCCACGGGGCCGACGAGGCCGCCGCCCACGTTGTGCGCGATGTTCCACAGGGCGAACATGGTGCCGCGCTCGCGGTCGGAATACCAGTGGGTGAGGGTGCGCGCGCAGGGGGGCCATCCCATTCCCTGGAACCAGCCGTTGAGCAGCCAGAGGACCGCCATGATCCAGACGGAATGCGCCGAGGAGAAGAGCAGGTTGACGAGTCCGGAAAGGATCAGCCCCAGGGCCATGAAATAGCGGGGGTTCGACCGATCAGAGACGTTTCCCATGACGAACTTGCTCACGCCGTAGGCCACGGAGAGCCCCGCGGCGATGAGCCCCACGTCCCCGGTGGTGAAGCCGTATTCGCGTATCAGGTAGGGCTTGGCGAGGGAGAAGTTCTTCCGCACGAGGTAGTATCCGGCGTAGCCGAAAAAGACGGTGAGCATCACCTGGAAACGGTAGCGACGGTAGGAGGGGCCGATGCGCTCCTCGGGAAGCCGATCGATGAAGGGCGCCGGCCGGATGATGGAAAAGGGCTTGATTTTCATTGAATTCACGCCGCGCGGGCCATCGCCTCCACCCTCCGGTCGGCCGTGCGCGTCGCAGTAATCATACCATGGCGGCGGATTTTGTCAAGGAATGATTTCCCGGCACGCGCCGTGAGCGCCGCATCCCTGCCTGCCATGGTCCATTCCCGGCGATTTTATCTTATTGACAATATCGCGTCAGGGGGGTAAGGGGGTCAGACGCGCCCTGGCCCCGCCGCGGGGACGGATGCGCGGACCACCTGTTTTAAGGCTGCCATGGATAAAAAAGAATGTTTCCGGGAATTCAGGGACGGGAAACGGAGCCTGTTTTTCCTCGTTACCCGCGACTGCGCGGATGAGATACGCCAGCGCCACATGTTCTACCGGAGGGTCGACGACCGGAAGATCTCGACGATCGGATTCATCTCCGAGGATGACGCCGCCGGCGTGCTGAACGCCGTGATCCGGGACCGGGACAACTGGAAGATAATTCGAATCGACGTCCTTGCCTTCGACGCCTTTCTCGAGGGACTCGACGATGATTTCCGCGAGAATCTCCTGTTCGAGATGATGTGAGCGGGCCGGTGGGGGTGCGGGATGATGACCGATCGCCGCGTGACGCACCTTAAGGAACTCGAGGCGGAGAGCATCTACATCATCCGCGAGGTCGCCGCGGAATTCGAGCGCCCGGTGATGCTCTACTCCATCGGCAAGGACTCCAGCGTCATGCTCCGACTGGCGATGAAGGCCTTCTACCCGGGCAAGCCCCCCTTTCCCCTCATGCACATCGACACCACCTGGAAGTTCCGCGAGATGATCGAGTTCCGGGACCGCCACGTCAGGGAACTGGGGCTCGAGTGCATCACCTACGTGAACGAGAAGGGACTGCGCGAGGGCGTCAACCCCTTCACCCACGGGAGCAGGGTCTATACCGACATCATGAAGACCGAGGCCCTGAAGCAGGCCCTCGAAAAATACGGTTTTGACGCCGCATTCGGCGGGGCCCGGCGCGACGAGGAGAAGTCCCGGGCCAAGGAGCGGGTCTATTCCTTCCGCGACCGGCAGCACCGGTGGGACCCGAAAAACCAGCGCCCGGAGCTCTGGCATACCTACAATGGCAGGATCAACAGGGGGGAAAGCATCCGCGTGTTTCCCCTCTCGAACTGGACGGAGCTTGACGTGTGGCTCTACATCCACCTGGACAACATCCCCGTGGTGCCGCTTTACTTTGCGAAGGAGCGCCCCGTGGTGGAGCGCGACGGCACCCTTATCCTGGTGGACGATGACAGGCTGAAGCTTCTTCCAGGAGAGCGGCCCGTTATGGAGATGGTGCGATTCCGCACCCTGGGCTGCTATCCCCTTTCCGGTGCGATCCGGTCATCGGCGGCCACCCTGCCCGAGATCATCCAGGAGATGCTCCTGGCGCGCTATTCGGAGCGCCAGGGGAGGCTCATCGATTTCGACCAGGCGGGTTCAATGGAAGAGAAGAAGAAGCAGGGCTATTTCTAGTGACGGGCCGCGCCCCGGGGAGAAGGATATGACGGCGCCCGAGCATGAACTCATACGAAATGATATTGAATCGTACCTGGCACTCCATGAGAGCAAGGAGCTCCTCCGCTTCATTACCTGCGGCAGCGTCGATGACGGCAAGAGCACGCTGATCGGCCGTCTCCTCCATGATTCCAGGCTCATCTACGAGGACCATCTCGCGGCGGTGAAAAGCGACAGCAGGAAGTACGGCACCACGGGGGACGACATGGACCTGGCCCTCCTGGTGGACGGCCTCCAGGCCGAGCGGGAGCAGGGGATTACGATAGACGTGGCCTATCGCTATTTCTCCACGGCGCGTCGCAAGTTCATCATCGCCGACACGCCGGGGCACGAGCAGTACACCCGCAACATGGCCACGGGGGCCTCGACGGCGTCCCTGGCGGTGATCCTGGTGGACGCGCGGAACGGCATCCAGCGGCAGACCCGGCGCCACAGTTTCATCGTGTCGCTCCTGGGGATCAGGCGCATCGTCATCGCCGTCAACAAGATGGACCTGGTGCATTACGACCGGGAGGTCTTCGAGCGGATCGCCGGGGATTACCGGGAGTTTCTGAAGAACCTTCCTCCCTGCGAGGCATGGTTCATACCCCTCTCGGCCCTCAGGGGGGACAACGTGGTGCACGGCAGCGAGGCCATGCCCTGGTACGGGGGGGCGGCACTGATGGAGCTCCTGGAAAAGGTGCCCCTCGACGGCGGGCGGGATGAGCGGGGCCTCCGCTTCCCCGTGCAGTACGTGAACAGGCCGGGGCCCGATTTCCGCGGCTACTGCGGGACCGTCGTTTCCGGGACGGTGCGGCGCGGTGACGAGATCGTGGCGCTGCCGTCCATGGTGCGGAGCAGGGTGAAATCGATCGTCACCTTCGACGGCGATCGCGACGAGGCCTTTTCCCCCCTCTCGGTGACCGTGACGCTCGAGGATGAGATCGACGTGAGCCGGGGAGACATGTTCGCCCGCGAGGAGGACCTTCCCGTGATGGGATCTTCCTTCGACGCCACGCTGATATGGATGGCCGAGGCGCCCCTGGAGCCGGGGCGGCTCTACGAGATGAAATTCGCCCATTCCCTCACCCAGGGGTCCATCGAGGAGATCCATCACCAGGTGGACGTGAACACCATGGCCCACATCCGCGTGGAGCAGCTCCACCTGAACGAGATAGGGTACTGCCGGGTCCGGCTCTCCAGGCCCGTCGTCTTTGACTCCTACGAGCGTTCCCGCTCCACGGGGGGCTTCATCGTGATCGACCGTGTGACCCACGGCACCGTTGCCGCGGGACTCATCGCCACGAGCACGGCGGCGCCGGAAAACCGCCGCTCGGAAAACGTGGTGTGGCAGAAACAGGCCCTTTCCAGGGACCTCCGGGCCCACCTGAAGAGGCAGAAGCCGTGCATCCTCTGGCTCACGGGGCTGAGCGGATCGGGCAAATCAACCGTGGCGGACGCCCTGGAACAGCGGCTCCACGCCATGGGACACCACACCTACCTGCTGGACGGCGACAACATCCGCCACGGTCTCAACCGTGACCTGGGGTTCGGTGAAGCCGACCGGGCGGAGAACATCCGGCGCATCGGCGAGGTCTGCAGGCTCTTCGTGGATGCAGGGGTCATCGTTCTCACCGCCTTCATCTCGCCCTATCGCAACGACAGGAACAGCGTGCGGGGCGCCGTGGAGAAAAACGAGTTCATCGAGATCCACGTGGCCACGCCCATCGAAGTATGCGAGTCCAGGGACGTGAAGGGGCTCTACGCCCGGGCGCGGCGGGGAGAGATTCGGAATTTCACCGGCATCGACGCGCCCTACGAAGCGCCCGAGTACCCGGAGATCACCATCGATACCTCCGTGGACACCATCGACGCCTGCGTGGACAGGATCCTGGGCTACCTGAAAAGGAAACAGATCATCTACTGATGGCCGCGGCGGCGCGGGCCCGGACAAGAAATATTTACTTGACAATAATCCACCGTGGAAACCATCTACACCTGTCATTACGCCCAACATCAAGAAAAGGAAGACCAGCCATGACCCGATTCGTATCCCGCGTCGACCCTGAAATGGACAAAATTCTTGACGGCGAGCTTGAGCGCCAGCGCACCACCCTGATGATGATTCCCTCGGAGAACTACGCGGGATCCGCGGTCCTCGAGGCCCAGGGGAGCGTCATGACCAACAAGTACGCCGAGGGATATCCCGGCAAGCGCTACTACAACGGCTGCCGGTTCATGGACGAGGCGGAGAGCCTCGCCATCGAGCGGTGCAGGGAGCTCTTCCGCGTGGAGCACGCGAACGTCCAGCTCAACGCCGGCGCCTCGGCGAACATGTGCGCCTACTACGCGCTCCTCGAGCACGGCGACACCATCATGGCCATGGACCTGAACCACGGCGGGCACCTGACCCACGGCAAGGACATCAACTTCTCCGGCAAGTACTACAAGTTCGTTTCCTACGGCGTCAGCAGGGAAACCGAGGTCCTCGACCTCGACGAGATCCGGAAGTCGGCCCTGGAGCATAAGCCGAAGCTCATCGTGGTGGGGGCGAGCTCGTATCCGCGCGCCATCGATTTCGAGAAGTGGCGCGCCCTGGCCGACGAGGCGGGATCGATGCTCATGGCTGACATCTCGCACATCGCGGGACTCATCGCGGCGGGGGCGCATCCGGACCCCGCGCCCTGGTGCGACGTCATCACGTCGACGACGCACAAGACCCTCAGGGGCCCCCGGGGGGCCATCATCATGTGCAGGAAGGAATACGCCGCGGCGATCGACAAGGCGGTCTTCCCCGGCATCCAGGCCGGCCCCCTCATGCACGCCATCGCGGCGAAGGCGGTCTGCTTCAAGGAGGCCCAGGGGGAGGAATTCAAGCGCGACCAGCGGCAGACCGTGGCGAACTGTCTCCGCCTTGCCGATGTCTTCGCCTCCCGGGGCTACCGCCTGGTATCCGGCGGCACCGACACCCACCTCCTCCTCATCGACCTGGAGAAGCGGATCGACGGCAAGGTCGCCGCGGACCTCCTCGAGTCGGTCGACATCATCATCAACAAGAACGTGATCCCCTTCGACACGAGGACCCCGGTGCGCCCCAGCGGGATTCGGATGGGCACCCCCGCCCTCACCAGCAGGGGCATGAAAGAGGACGAGATGAGCCTCATCGCCGGTCTCATCGCCGATATCCTCGACAACCCGGATGACGAATCCGCGAAGAAGAAGGCCAAGAAAGGGGTCGCGGACCTCTGCCGTGCCTTCCCGCTTTATCCGGAGCTCGGCTGAATCTCCGGGTCCTCCCGTTCCCGATCCTCCTCCGGTTTTCCCGGTGAGGCGCTCTTCAGCAGGAGTATGGTCTTTTCATGGCCATACTCCTCGGCGTACATGAGGGCGGTGAAACCGTAATCGTTGGCCTTCCCCGGATCGGCCCCGTGCTCCAGGAGGAGACGAACCGCCGGTGCGTACCCGTAATAGGCCGCGACGACGAGGGGGGTGCTTCCCGTTCGCACGGTCCCGTACTCCCCCGCCGTGGGGATGTTCGGGTCCGCCCCGCTCTCCAGGAGGAAACGCGCCACGGCGTTATGGCGGTAGTAGACGGCCCAGAGGAGGGGGGTCCATCCCCACCGGTCATGCCTGTTGACGTCGGCCCCGTGGCTCACCAGTGTCTGCGCCTGCGCGAGGTTGCCGTTGTACGCGGCTTCGGAGAGCCCCCCGGACGCGCATCCCATGAGGGTCATGCCGGCGAGGAGTATCAGCGCCGTGGCGAGGGCGCCGGAAGCGTATTTTCCCATCATCTGCCTCCCGTGTCGAGAATGATTCCGTCGCGGGGACAGGGTCCCCGCTTTTTTGATCCCGGTTCCCCTTCCGGGGTTCTCATGAAATACTTTGCCGGCGGCTGGTGCCGAAAAAAATGCATATCCCACGGGAACTCCGGCCCCGGTCACTTGCCCGGCGCCGCTTTGAAGAGAAGCACTCCCTTCTGCATGCGCCGGGTTGCCCTGCCGCGGTCCAGGAGCACCTGCAAATGGGTGTAGACCTCGGATACCGCGAGATATATCTCCAGGGGGAGGCGGGCTCCGCGTATCTCCGGAAAGAGAAGCCGGGCTATCCGGTACGCGGAGTATTCTCCCCTTGCCAGGATTTCCATGATTCGGCTCTGGCGCAGGGCGAACTGCTCCCTGAACATGGCAATGACGGACCTGACGT
Organism: uncultured Leptospirales bacterium; assembly: GCA_964554685.1. Lineage (GTDB taxonomy): Bacteria > Spirochaetota > UBA4802 > UBA4802 > UBA5550 > RBG-16-49-21. Next base: position 41,724 of record CAZKPR010000003.1, read on the forward strand.
CATCGATCGGATCCCCGTGGGCCGGAAAGACCGCCCGGGGCGCGAGGTTCTCGATGATCGCGAGGGAGTCGTAGAACTCCACCTGGCTCATGCGCCGGGGAAGATCGAATTCCGCCTCGAGCATGACGAAGGCGTTGGGGGTGATATGCCCCAGGATATGGTCCCCCGGGAAAAGTATTCCCTCGCGTTCCAGATAGAGGCTTACCGAGCCCTTCGTGTGTCCCGGCGTGGCGATCACCCTGGCGTCGTAATCGCCGAGGCGTATCGTTTCGCCGTCCTGGATGAATCGGTCGACGGGACAGTTTTCCGCCAGGGACGAGAAAACGAGGCGCATGGGAAGGAGTGAAAGTTTGAAGGCGAAGGGGACACCCATCAGGCGGTAGTACCCGAGGAAGCGCGACCGCGGTACCTCGAGGCCCCGCTCGATGGGGGAGCGGTCGGATTCGTGGGCCGCCACCTCGGCCATGGAGCCGGGTGACCGGACGATGCGCCTGGCGGCGCCGTAGTGGTCAACGTGGCCGTGAGTGACGACGATCCTTTTGATGTCGCGGAAGTCATAGCCGATCTCACGGAGTGCTCTCTTTAAAATGCGCGTGGTGCGCCGCGTTCCCGTGTCAACGAGGGCCGGGGTTTCGCCGGTGAAAAGGTATACATTGACGGGACCGGGCCTTTTCCCCGCCAGGGGGAGGCGAATCATGAATATGCCGGGGAGGATCTCCCGGTGGCGCGGTCGGCCGGTTCTCTTCATGCGACAAGTCTACGACCGCGATGCCGCGGCGTCAAGCCCTTCGCGCGTGCATTACCCGCCCTTTGCGCCGCCTTCCTCCTTGACCGGCATCCATTTCTGTATCGCCAGGAGCAATCCCGGGTAGTCCTCGAAATTGCCTTCGTGAATGGTGAAGGACCGCTCCTTTCCTTCTTCCACGAAGGTCACGATGATCATGGGATACCTCGCCAGCTTCGAGGGAACGGGAATGCCGCTGAATCGCGCCGCCCCGGAGAGGTCCGCCGTGCGCGCCGTTATGGCGGTGATGTTATCCCAGGCCGCCTTCACCCGGCGCAGCCGGGTGCGGTATTCGATTCCCCCGTCGTCGACGCGCACGAAGCGCCCCGGGGGATTGACCAGGGCCGCCATCGTGCCCGCCAGGGACGCGCACGACCAGAGGGCGAAGATCGCGTACGCGAAGCGGGGGATGCCGGGGATGGCGGCGATCAGGAGGGGGATGAAGAGGGCCAGGGAAATGACGAGGTTGAGAAGGGAGGGCACGAAGGTTTTTTTGTTAAGTTTGCCCCTGTGCAGTGTTCCGGAGATCGGGAGGTCTACCATGGAGTTCGCTCCTCGCGTGTCAATTTCCCCGGGGGATGACGGATAACGGCGCGATTGCCCGTCCCGCGCCGCGAATCGCCCCTCCGCCGGATGGGGGAAGAACAGCACTTTTTTTCTTGCATCATGCGGACCGCGAAAATAACGTGTAAAGCATTTTTGAATGAACAGGGTCGCACCGGGGCGATTCTGCTGGACCCAGGCATTCCCCGCGAGGAGAAGACCATGATTGAAACGAAGGAACGTCTTTACATGTTGCGCAGGCATGACCTCCACCGGGCGGGCCAGACCTTGAACGAAGCGTTCCGGGACGATCCCGTGTGGAACAGCATCTTCGAGGGCGTGCCCGACCCGGTAACGAAAAGGCAGGCCTTTTTCGAGACCCCCGTGAGGTACTGCCTTCATTACGGGACGGTCCGCGCGACGTCGGACCGCCTGGAAGGGATCGCCGCCTGGGTCCCCGGGGAGCTGGCGGGGATGTCGCTTCCCAGGATGATCCGCAGCGGGGCGATCCTGCCCGGGATGAGGATCGGGACCGCGGTGATGAGGAAACTGATGCGCAGTCTCGGCACCCTCGATACGGACCGGAAGGAGATCATGAAGGGGAGGCCCTACCTGTATCTTGCCGTTATAGGCGTCGCCCCCGGGTTCCAGGGAAGGGGTTTCGGGGGAACCCTTCTCCGGGCCCTTTTTGAAGAATGCGGGAAGATGTCCCGTTCCGTGTACCTGGAAACGGAGACGGAAGAAAACGTGAGGATGTACGAGCACTTCGGATTCAGAACGGCCAGGAGGATAACGCTCCCCGGGATAGACCTCCCGATGTGGCAGATGGTGCGGGAGTGAGGCGAAGGGGTTTCTCCGCACGTCCGGGCCGGCCGCAGCCCCGGGTCGTATCTCTGACTCCGGGACGGCGATCGACGCGTGCGTGGTTCTTCAGCGGGGTGATTCGCCTTCCTTGCCGCTGATCCTGTCCATGAATTGTTCAAAGGCGTCGCGGCCTTCCCTGTCCCAGAATTCGGAAAAGGCCCTGCCGTTCTTCCGGATCTCCGAGGGGACGCGGACCCGATGATCGGAGATGCCGTGCGGTCTGTCATGATGGCCGTGGCCCCCGAGACTGCCGAAGAGCAGCTTCGCCAGGATCACCATGGCGACGGCCTGCCAGTAGGTGATGGTCCCGAGACCGAAGAGGCCGGGCATGAGCCAGTTCCAGAGGTACTGCACCAGGAGCCCGAAGAGAAAGGCGAACAGGACCGCCAGTGCGACGCCGCCGATGACCATGCCGGCGATCTTCAGCGCCTTGAGCGCCGGATGTTTCGTATCGTGGATGTGTTTCATTTCTTATTCCTCCATTATCGTGGGATGATGCATGCCCAGGTGTTCCCGGATCTTCGCCATGGCGCGGGACTTCCGCGCCAGGAGCGTGCCCAGGGGAACGGAAAGGACCTCCGCCGCCTCCCTGAACGAGACGCCTTCGAGCTCCGTCATGCAGATGATGGCCCGCTGGTCCTCCGTCAGGGAATCGATGGCCCCGAAAAGGGCCTCGCGGATTTCCCGCTTCTGGAGCTCGCCCGCCGCGTCGTAGCGCGCGTCGCGGACCAGGTCGAGGAGCGACGCGCCGTCCTCCGCGGCGGCGTCCAGGGACGCGACCTCCCGTTTCCTCCGCAGGGTGTCGATGACCCGGTTGCGCAGGGAGCGGTAGACATAGGCGGCGAGGTTTTCCACCGGCACGGTGATGTCCGCGGCGCCGAGGAGGCCCGACATGACGTCCTGCACGATGTCCTCCCCGTCGCGGTCCGCCGCGTCGTCGATGAGGCCCCTCACGAAGGCCACCATGCGGCGGTATTCCTTTCGGAAGAACTCTCCCGCGGCCTGTTTCCTTTCCGCTTCCATGATTATCCAGACGCAGGGCGGTGTGGTGTATTGCATCGAATCAAGGTTATTTTCCACGGGGCCATGTTTTTTCCGGATCGCGGGGACGACGGGAAGGGCGGCGGGGCGTCTTTCCCGTCGGGGAGCGCGGGCAAGGTTCCCGGCGCCGGGACCAGGTGAGCGCTATTCGCCCTGGAAGAGCCCCTTCTCCTCGTTTATTCCATCCCTGGCGGGGGACTCCTCTCCGCGCTGCGCGGAAAGTGAAAAGAAGAACGCCATGGCGGCGCCGACCAGGGCAACGAGTATGGAGAGAAGCAGGATCATCCGCTGGCGTTTCGCCGTTCCGCCTCCCTCTGGCGGGGGGGCCTGACGCGTCCCCATCGCCGTCCCGCACTGGTTGCAGAACCGGGCGTGGTCCGGGTTCTGCGCCCCGCAATTCGTACAGTTCATATCCAACCTCCGGTATGCGCGCGTACCCGGCGTATCCGCGGCCGGGCCTTCGAGAAACGGTCACAGGAGCAGAATGAGGCTCAGGGCCATGACCGCCATGCCCGAGATAAGGCCGTAGATCGCGATATGGTGTTCCCCGTATTTTTCCGCCGTGGGGAGGAGTTCGTCCAGGGAGATGTAGACCATGATGCCCGCCACGAGGGCGAATACGATTCCGAACATCGCGCCGTTCAGGAAGGGCAGCAGCAGGAAGAAGCCGGCCAGGGCGCCGATCGGCTCTCCCAGGCCCGACAGGAAGGAAAGTGTGAAGGCCTTCTTTTTATTGCCCGTGGCGAAGTATACGGGGACCGATATGGCGATTCCCTCGGGAATGTTGTGGATCGCGATAGCGATGGCGATACTGACGCCGAGGGCGGGATCGTTCAGGGCGCCCATGAAGGTGGCGAGCCCCTCGGGAAAGTTATGGATGCCAATGGCGAGGGCGGAGAAGAGCCCCATGCGCATCAGCTCCTTTTTCGCGTGGGGGCGCTTCACGTTCATCTCGTCAACGTCCTTCATCTCGTGGGGGTTCTCCGCCGAGGGCACGAAACGGTCGATGAGGCCGATAAGGGCAATTCCGGCGAAGAAGGAAATCGTCGTGATAACGTATCCCGTGGTGGCGCCGTACATGGCGGCGAGGGATTTTGCCGCCTTGGGGAATATCTCGATCGTGGAGACGTAGATCATCACCCCCGCCGAGAACCCCAGGGAGGCCGCCAGGAACCCCGGGCTCACGTGCTTCTTGAAGAAGGCCAGGGCGCTCCCCACTCCCGTGGCGAGGCCCGCCAGGAGCGTGAGTGAAAAGGCGTAGATGATCGTTTCAATCTGCATCGGCAATTCTCCATTGGCGTGAGGGCATGCCCGGACCGTCCGTTTCGAATTATTTCATGACCGATCCGGGACAATTGCAAGAAGAAAACATGATGGCGGCTGATCCGGAACATGTTTTTTCAGGACACCCTATTGCGGCTTTCCGCTTTGTTAGCCGGGGCGTGAGGCCCGCTCCCCAGTCCGGTCGGAAGCTACTGCCGGATCGGCGCATGCTAAACGGGCTTGACGTGATATGCGGCCCGGTCATAGTGTATCACAAGGAACGCGTACGGGGGGACCGACATGGATAGCTTAGCGATACTGCCACGTTACCGGCGCACTATAAGCGATTTCCACGCCTGGCGCGCCCGGTCCGGGATCGCCGTGAAGTTCATTCTCGCCGCCTCCATCTCGGCCCTGACCGGCGTATTGGCCCAGGTCAGCATTCCGCTTCCCTGGACCCCCGTCCCCCTGACGCTCCAGACCTTCGCCGTGATACTGGGGGGGCTCCTTCTTGGGCGGTGGGGGGCCCTGGCCCAGGTTCTCTACCTCGGCGCCGGCCTGGCGGGCCTTCCCTGGTTCGCCGGGGCCCGGGGGGGCGCCGCGGCGCTTCTCGGCCCCACGGCGGGCTACCTCATCGGCTTCGTCGCCGCGGCCTACCTGGTCGGTTCCCTCGTGGACAGGGGCAGGACTGCGTTCCCTTCCCTGGCCCTCGCGGTCGCCTTCGTGAATCTCTTCCTGATCCTCGGCGTTGGCGCGGCGTATCTCTGGTTATGGCTCTCGTTTTTCCAGGGGAGGGACGCCGGGGCGGGGGACATTCTCGTCATGGGCGTTTTGCCCTTCATTCCCGGCGCGGCGATCAAGACACTCCTCGCCCTGGGCGCGGCGCGGGCCATCTTTCCCGGCGGAGTGAGGGGGTATTCCGAATGAGACGCGTTCCCGGCCGGTTTCCGGGGAAGGGCGGAGGCGCGCGCAGGAACCCTGTTCGTGCGGCGTCACCGCGCGATCATTCGATCTGTATCTTGAGTTTCTCGGGTTCTATCGCGGTCGAGTAGGTGTCCTGTATCCTGAACATTACCGACACCACGCCGAACCCCTCGATGCCTTCCCCGAAGGCGTCTCCCTGGAGCGACCCCTGGTTGATCTCGCCGAGGCGGAAGCCGTAGTCAAAGCCGAGCTCCACGGAAAGCGTTACGTAATCGCCGAAATTGAAGTTGAACCCGGCGAAGACCAGTCCCAGGTCAAGCCTCATGATGTCGAGCCTGGCTTTGCTCCCCTGGTTCATTATCAGCGTCGATTGAAACATAAGGGGCGTCATGAAGGGATTGGCGATTGCCATGATATACAGCGGCTCCAGGTCGGGCTCCAGTTTCATTTTCGCGAAGAGATAGCGGATGCCGATGCGCGGTCCGAACCAGAAGCGAACCGAGTCCCCCCTGAGGCGCACCGGCGACACGCCGAAGGTGTGCACCATGCCGATATCGGTGTAGGTGTCTTTACCGAGGGTGGTTTTACCCCCGCCAAGCCTGAAGCGGTAATTGAATAACCTGTCCTTCGCGACCGAGGTGTCGATGATGATGCCGCCGCTGCCGCCGGTGTAATCGTTGCTTCCCTTCATGTCGCCGCCCAGGTTGCCGCCGTAGTTTTCGTACCCGCGGTTCAATTCCCCGTAGATGCCGATGCCGACTGCCATGGCCGACGCCGGCACTAATACCGTGAAGAGGAGCGCGCCGAGCGCCCTGGATGCTTTGTTCATACGATACCCCCGTGAAGTCGTTTTGTTCCCGCGTCCCGAAGGGCCGCTCTGGATTGAATGCGCTTTATGTATAGAATAAGTGTAGCAGAGCAGGGCATTAATACAAGAAATTTATTTGATTCTGGCAGTTTCCTGAAAAACTCCATGAATGGAGTCTTTCAGGAAACTGTAAAAAAAATCTTCGCTGACCCGCGCCGGGGGAATGGCACGGGTCACCGGCGTCCAATGAAAGGATTTGATCAGAGGTGTTCCTCGGAGAGCCTCCACGCGTCGAATGCCGGCTCCTCGTAGGGATGGGCCTCCCGGAGGGCACTGATGGCCGCGTCGATGAACCGGTCGTGGCAGACCATCTCCACCTTGTATTCCTCCAGGGTCTCCAGCCTTCCCTCGGCCCCGATACGGGGCCTGCTTCCCGCCAGGGGCCTGAACTGACCGGTGCCGCGCGTCTGCCAGCAGCAGCTGTCGTAATTGCCGATTTTTCCGGCCCCCGCCGCGAAGAGGGCCTCCTTCACCTTTTCGAGATGGCTTTCCGGAACGTAAAAACAGATCTTGTACATGGATCATCCTCGTGTGCCACTGTTCCGGGCCGGGACCACCCGTGGGAATCCTATACCTTCCTACAGTAAGGTTGTAAATGAAAAAAACAACTGCATATCAATCACCACACTGACAGAAGGGGAAAATAATATGTGGACCTTCGTCCGGAGCCCTTTTTTATTGTGATAGTATGCCTTTATCCTTCCGCCATTATCGATAGTTATCGGTCTCAACAGGACCGTATATGGACAGGGCGGAACTTCCTGGATGATTAATAACCTCTGCGTTGTTGATAGCAATCTGTATAAATATTGGTGAAAATAGCTGAATAATGGCATATTATGTCTGATTATTGGCATTAATTTTAATAAAAATAAAAAAAACCCACCCAAATGGGCTTTTTTTATTGACTCTTACTCATCCGGTTATTATTTTTTGAGTATAAAATAATTATTCCAATGGAGGGGAAATAATTATGAAAGCAAATAAAACCATCATTTTGATCTGTGCCATCAGCTTCGCAATGTATGGCGCGACAGCCTGCTCCGATAGCGGTTCCGATATGGCATCGCTGCTTCTTCTCGCGGACGCGAACAGCGGTAATGCCCTGAGCAGCGATACCTCCCTGATGTCAGGAATAGGAACATTAAACGGCAATGAGATTCTTGATATTCCCTTCGGAACAACGCTTGATGATTTCAAGTCATCCGTAGTCCCGGCCCAGGGGGCCGTGTTCGATGTTTATCAGGATGACGGCGTAACGCCGGCAACCGACCTTAACGAGTCATGCATCCTGGCCGTCACCGCCGAAGACGGTACCCGTGCCGACTATACGCTTGACATCCTTCCGGACCCGGCCATCGTCAATGAATGGATCGGCTTTGATGCGTCTTCAACGGATTACAGTATAATCGACGCGGAAGTGGTCGGGGGGTATGGCGAAAACCCGGCAGCGCTGGAGTTCGACGGCGACCCGGCGACCCTTGACCATGTCTCCGTCCCGGACGATGATCTCCTCACCCTCAGGGAAACCGGCACGGTGGAGGTCCTGGTAAAGGGGGACTCGTTCCCGACATGCGCCGGCATTGTGCACAAGGGTGAGCGGAGCGACTTCAGTGACGAGGCATGGAGCCTCCAGCTCTATCCCCATGAAGGGTCAGAGGCGCGCCTCCTGATGCTCATTACCGGCGATGACGGCAGCTGGATAGGCGTCCACGGGAGCTTCGACCTTCAGCCGGGCGAATGGTACCATATCGTCGCCACCTGGGACAGTTCGACGCTTCGGCTCTATGTCAACGGCGTGCTTGACGCGCAGATTCCCAATACCACGGGGGGGGTGCGCGATTCCGCCGGCGCGCTCATTATCGGGGCGCAGCTCCCCGTATCCTACAACGGGACCTACGGCAATATCGGCTGGGACGGCATCATCGACCGGGTCGGGATCCGGAGCGATTCCCTGACCGACCAGCAGGTACTTGACAGGTATAACAGCCTGTAGTGGACCTCGCCGCGTCTGTGGTATCCACTTCCGGATGAAGGGGGCAGGCGTAACGCCGTCCCCTTCATGTTTTCCTCAAGACGGTAAATTCCCCCGCAACCGGTTTCATGATGCGGTAACCATCAACTGCAGGGCCTCCGCCCCCTGCTTTTTGTGTTGAAATTAATCTTTTTTCCTCCCATGATGGTTCACATGAAACAAAGCGTGTCGCCCGGGCCGCGTCCACTCAGGGCGGGAATTTGTGGATACTAACACTACATTGAACATCAAAACGATCTTCCAGGCGCCCCTGACCCTTGATACGCGGCACTACCGCTATTTCATATTCATTAATTACGGCTACATCCTCTCCTTTCTTATCCACACGATTAATATTCTCCTGTTTTATTACCTCGGCGTCCGGCCCCTGGTGATCCATAATATTATCAGCGTGTTCATCTTCATCGGCTGCATCGTCATCAACAGGAGGGGGGCCTTCCTCGCCGCCCTCACGATCGGCATCCTGGAGTTCATCTCCCACGCCGCTTTCTGCACCCACTACATCGGCTGGGACTCCGGGTATCCGAATTACCTCTTCTTCCTGGCCATCTGCGCCTACCTGGCTCCCGCGGGGCGCCGCCTGGTCAAGGCAATGCTCGTCGCCGTGGTCTGCGCCTCGTACCTCATCTTCTTCTTCTATTCCCGTCAGCACGCGCCGGAGGTGCAGATCGCGCCGATGGTGATCACCGTGATGAACGTCGTGAACCTGGTCGTCATTTTCTTCCTCCTCGGCCTTCTCTCCTTCTACTACCGGAACGCGGCCGATATCGCCGAGGCGGCGCTCGAGCGCGAGTACGAGCGCTCCGAGGGCCTCCTCCGCAACATCCTGCCGACGGAGATCGCCGGGATCCTCAAGCGGGAGGGGGGCACCATCGCGGACCGGTTCGAGGGCTGCACGATCATCTTCGCCGACATGGTGGGCTTCACCGGCATCGCCGAGAAGCTCGAGCCTGAGGCCCTGGTGGGCATCCTGAACAGTATCTTCTCTCGCTTCGACGACATCGTCGATCGGCACGGGCTGGAGAAGATCAAGACGATCGGCGACTCCTACATGATCGCCTCCGGACTGCCCGTCCCGAGACACGACCACGCGGAGGCCGCCGCCGAATGCGCCCTCGAGATGCTGCGGGCCATGGCGGAGCTGCGGGAGGAACTCGGACGCGACCTCCATATCCGGATCGGGATCAACTCCGGCCCGGTCGTCGCCGGCGTGATCGGGAAGAAAAAATTCACCTACGACCTCTGGGGGGACAGCGTGAACCTCGCCGCGAGGATGGAGTACCATGGCCTCGCGGACGAGATCCAGGTCGCGGAGTCGACCTACCGTCTCCTTGCAGGGGGCTACCGCTTCGTCCGGAGAGGAAGGATCATGGTGAAGGGGAAGGGGGAGCTCAATACCTACCTGCTCAAGGGGAGGAACACCTGATGGGAAATCACGCTGCGAGAGGGAAAAGCATGCCGGCGGGGCTCCGCTTCGCGTTTGTCGTTCACTGCGTCGCCGACTGCGTCTTCGCCGTTCCGCTGATGGTCGATCCCGATGGCTTTCTGCGCCTCCTCGGATGGACCACGGTCGATCCCATCGCCGCGCGCATCGTGGCCGCGGCCCTCTTCGGCATCGGGATCGAGTCGTTTCTCGGGCGCAACGCCGGCAAGGAATGGTTCACAAACATGCTCGACCTCAAGATCATCTGGTCGCTCTGCGCGTCCGCGGGCATCGCCCTGTCCCTCCTCGGGGGGGCCCAGGGACGGCCGGTCTGGGGATGGATACTGCTCCTCGTCTTCATCGCGTTCAATGGAATATGGGTCTTCTTTCGGTTGAGGATCAGGTCAGCGGAATCAGGATGAGAAACCTCTTACGCCATTATCCGACCCCGCGCCGGTACTTTGCTTGACATTTCAGCCCGGTGTGGTATCTGAATTGACGGTATGATACCGGAGAAGGCCATCACATCCCTCGTATTCGGCCTCGTGAGCGCCGTGTCGCTTCCCCTGGGGGCGCTGACGATCCTCATCTGGCGCCCCGGGCCGAGGATGACGGCCTTCCTGATGGCCTTCGGCGGCGGGACCCTCCTCGCGGCCCTCACCATAGACCTCGTGGGCGAGTCCCTTCACAAGGGGCAGTTCTTTCCCCTTGCCGCGGGCTGCATCATGGGCGGGCTCCTCTTCGTGTTCCTCAACCGCGCGCTCAACTCCCAGGGGGGGTTCCTGCGAAAGCCCTCGACGATCATCACCTACATCAAGGACAAAAACACGAAGCGGTACCGGGAGCTTTTCAGGAAGCTGAGCGGCATGCCGGTGTTCAACAGCCTCCCGCCCGAGGAGATAAGCCTTCTCCTGCCCTATATCCACTCACACACCTATCCCGCCGGGGAGGTCCTGTGCCGCCAGGGTGAGGCCGGGGACACGATGTTCATCATCGAGCAGGGCAGGGTGGATATCATCGACGAACGGAACAACCGGAAGATCGACACCCTGGGCGACAACGACATTCTCGGCGAGATCGCCATCATCACCGGGGAAACCCGCACCGCCACGGCCCGCACGGCGGAGGAGGTCACGGCCTGGTTCATCGACCGGGATGATTTCAACAAGGTGCTGCAATCCTCGCCGAAGCTCGCGGCGGTCATCAAGGGGATCGTGACCGGCCGCCTGGCGAACCTGAAAAACATGGCGTCCATCGATCCGGAGAGGGCGGATGAGTGGGTCCGGGCCGCCGAGAAGAACATCGACGAAAAGTTCCTCTTCCCGACGGAGTCGGAGATCAAGAAGGAAGTAGAGGAGAACAGGGGCGCGCCCCTGGCCATCTGGCTCGGCATTCTCCTTGACGGCATCCCGGAATCCCTGGTGATCGGCGCGAGCCTGGTCCACGCCTCCATGAGCATTTCCCTCATCGCGGGCCTTTTTCTCTCGAATTACCCGGAGGCCCTTTCGAGCTCCCAGGGAATGCGCCAGCAGGGGAGCGGCTTCATGAAAATTTTCATGATGTGGTTTTCCCTCATGGTCATCACGGGCATCGGCGCCCTCGTCGGCAACCTTCTCTTCCAGGAGGCGCCGGCGTTCCTTTTCCACATGGTCGAGGGTATGGCGGCGGGGGCCATGCTGACCATGATCGCCGAGACGATGCTTCCCGAGGCCTTCCACAAGGGCGGCTCCATAACCGGCATCTCCACCCTCATGGGGTTTTTGACCGCGATTTCCTTCAAGGTGCTGGACAAGTATATCTGAACGCGCTTCGGGGACCTTCGCCGGAGGGCGCGCGGATCATTAAGTGGATACACCCATGAATGAAGTGATCAAATCCTTCGCTGTTGATCTCCTGGGCTGCGGCTGCGAAAGCGAGGTTTTTAACCGCATCAGCCTTTCCGAAGACTCCTTTGACCGGGGCCTGAGCGGGGGGAAGCGCATCCTCATCGGGGAGAGGCTCCTCATCTCTCTCCTTCCCTGTGAGGAGGGATATCCACCCGATACGGCGCTCTATCTCATGCGAAGAGGGAAGGAGGAACGGGACCGGAACGGGTACAACCGCTTCCGACTCGTCCTGGCCGCCGACGGGCCCGATGCCCTTGCGGAGAAGGCGTCGGCGGAGGTGCAGTCCCTCATGCGGGGAGACGAGAAGCTCCACTTCCATGTTCTTGACCGGAACAACGATCTGGTCAGGGAGCTACTGGGGTGAATTTCAAGGCCTTCGCACGGTGCTTTTTGTGTTGAAATAACTCATTTCTCCTTCCATGATGGTTCACAAAAAAACGCATTGTGTTACCTGGGCCGCATCCGGCCAGGGCGGTAATTCACGGGTAAAATGTAATAATTGGCAAAATTTGAAAAACTTTGACTTATGATACATGATCATGCAGTAAACGGGATGTTATATGCTGAATAATAACCATCGGACACGAAGGCGAAACACGCTGCTCGCACTTCTCGGGCTGGCAGGTATTCTTTCAGCCTGCTTGATACTAACGGCTACAGTAGCGGGGGTTGCATTAAGGGAAGGCGCGAACCACGTATCATTCACCATCAGTGAGCTCTATGAAGTGGGTGCTCCCAATGCGTGGTGGCTTATGATCTTATTTACCGCTTATCACGCGCTCGTGATCCCGCTTGCAGTTGGATTGCACCGTGGACTTCCCAAAGCTCGATTCGATTGGCTTGGCCCGGTCCTGCTCGGAACAGCTGGATTACTGGGGATTCCCCTTGGTGCCTATGCGCGCTGCGATCCCGGTTGCTTCGGCGCGACCACCTTTCGAGGGCAGCTCCATGGCGTTCTTGTTTTAATAACCGTGCCTCTTATCTTCGGCGCGATGTTTGCGATCTGGTATCGTTTGAGGCCTCATGATAATTGGAAAAAATATGCACGATACACCTTTGCGACAGCTGTTGCTGGTCTTGGTTTCGGTCTGGCCATGACTCCATTCGTTCAGGGACCGTATGCCGGGTTGCTCGAGCGCATCAATGTTTCAATTCTCTTGCAGTGGTACGTGGTTTCAGGTATAATGGTAATTGGCGTATCACGCGGGAACGAATAGATAATTTTTTTCAATGCGAGTATAATATGATTTTTTTAAGATGTTTCAGTAAGATTAAAATTATTTTTTAATGTTCACTATTACTTATATAGGGAGGGTATAAATGAATAAAATAAATTTTTCTATATTGATATTAATATTTATAATTATAATCGGTGAAATGAGTGTTCTTAACAGTACGAATGATGAATATGAAAATATCGACTACAATGGATACGTTGTAACACAAAATCTTAGAATTAGAAAAAAACCTTCAGCAACCGCACAATGTGTAGGTTTTTATAAAATTGGAACTTATATAAGTTGTTTGCAAAGAACAAAAAAAAGGGATACTATTGGGGAATTTTCTAATTATTGGTATAATTGCATGACAGAACCTCATGATGCTACCGGATGGGTGTTTGGACATTTTATTAATCAAGAAAATTTCAATGAACAAAAGTATCTTAACACACTATCAAAACCAATAATTAACGGTGACGATAAATATATTTTAAAAAATACAAATTGGATAAATTGCTCACCAAATTTACATTGTGATTATGGTACTATATATTATTCATTTACTGACAGAACGATTTCTTTTGGATCAGATATTTGGAAAAAGACATATCAAATAAAGAAAATTAATACTAATAATGAAACTATTATTATTATTGGTCAATTGATATTCTCCATGAAAGATGTGAGTATAGAAGAAAAAGATGAAATTGTTGAGATAAAAATAAATATTCAAAATATTTCTGAGGGCAAAATAAAAATAGGTAGTACATAATTTTATAAAAAATAGTAATGTCCAGGTTT
>CAZKPR010000004.1:0-22960 GCA_964554685.1 uncultured Leptospirales bacterium
GCTCTCCGGTTTCAACGACAGCACGCCCCTTCCGAGGAAGACCGCCGCGGAGGTGCTGGTGAACCACTTCGACAGGGAAGAGGATATCGTCGAGCTTTTCACCATCATGCTGAACCATGACGGCAGGCGGTTTTACAACGCGACCATGAACGTGTGGGGAAAGGACGACTTCATCAGGATCCTCCAGCGGTTCAAGTGGATTTTCGACCAGACCCTGAACCGGTTTTTCCTCGATCCCTTCTATGAACACGAGATCAACCTGCTGAAAAAGCTGAGGCTCATCGACCTGCGCGAGGAGCAGCCCCTCGACGAAATCAACCGGGAGGTGGAAAAGACGAGCACGAAGCTGAGCATCCGGGACCTGGAATGGCGCGTCTCGATCCGGCTCTACGACATGGAACCGAAGATCGGCGAGCTCATCAAGAACATCATCAGGCTCCTCCTGGCGCGCCAGGACCTCACGATTCTCTCTGACGAGCTTTTCTTCTGCCTCAAGGAACTGGCCACGAACGCGAGCAAGGCCAACTACAAGCTCCTCTTCGAGAGGTTCGTCACGCGGCCCCGGGGGGTGAACCAGGAAAAGAACTACTTTCACTTCCTCAATCTCTTCAGGGAGGAGATAGACGAATACGGCAACGAGCGCCTCCTGGCACTGGCACGCCAGCACGACCGCTTCATCACCCTGACCTTCCAGTCGTCCAGGGATTCGATCGAAATGTGGGTCACCAATACCGAGAACATTTCGACGATCGAGAAGCAGGCCCTTTTAAAAAAGCTCGGCATGGGGGGCTTCCGCAGCGAAAGCTCCTTTGAAACCGATGACGATTACGCCGAGGGGGCCGGTTTCGGGCTGAACATGATTCTCAGCATCCTGAAAAGCCTCACCCGCGAACGGCATCCCCTCCAGGTGGTGTTCTACCCGGAGTTCGTCAAAATAGGCTTCGAGCTTACAAGAAACGAACTCCGCGAGGCGATTGGAAGGAAGAAGGCCGCCTCTGAAAACACCGGGGAACCCGCGGAATGAGGGCTCTCCCCGGGACCGGGAGCCGCCCCGCCCGGGTCGGGCGCGAACCGGAGGTTTGACGATGGGAAGATTCAGCTTCTCCGAAGAAGGGGCGATCGACAAGTCCCGCATCGGGTCCCGCTGGAGAACGCGGCTCCATGAAATCATCTTCGAGGCCGAGACCCCGGCGGGGAAGGCCTTCGACACGATCCTTCTCCTGCTCATCCTGGCGAGCGTCCTGACGGTGTTCCTGGACAGCGTGGCTTCCTTCAGGGCGAGACATGGGGCGGTCCTCCTTTACCTCGAGTGGTTCTTCACCATAGTCTTCTCGATCGAATTCATCGCCCGCATCATCGCCATCGGCAAGCCCCTCAGGTACGTGTTCAGTTTTTACGGCCTCGTTGACCTGTCTTCCATCCTGCCCACCTACCTGAGCGTCATCCTTCCCGGGTCCCAGTTTCTCCTGGTCATCAGGGCCCTGCGGCTCATACGCATATTCAGGATCTTCAAGCTCACGAGATACCTCACCGAGGGGGCGGTCCTGATCCACGCCCTCAGGGCGAGCAGGTACAAGATCACCGTGTTTCTCGGGACGGTGGCCACCTGCGTGGTCGTCATGGGAACCCTCATGTACCTGATCGAGGGTGAGCGGAACGGGTTCACGAGCATACCCAGGAGCATCTACTGGGCCATCGTCACGATGACCACCGTGGGGTACGGGGACATCGCCCCGAGGACCGTCATCGGCCAGACCCTGGCGTCCCTCATCATGATCATCGGCTACGGGATAATCGCCGTTCCCACGGGCATCGTCACCTCCGAGCTCGCGGCCATACGGCACAAAACCGAGATATCGACCCGGGCCTGCCCGGAGTGCGGGGCCCAGGGGCACGACCCCGACGCCGCGCACTGCAAACACTGCGGGGGAAGGCTATAGGGAAAACCGGAACCTCAGAAAGGCACCATGTCATCCGGGGATAGGCAACAGGCAGCCTTGATAACACGTGGCCCCTTCATGGCATGATTGTAAGGAATGAGAGATGCCGCGCAATAGGGATCAGGGAATTCACACCCGGCACGCGTTCCCGGGACAACCTTTCAATACCATCATTACAATACGAGGTGAATCATGAAAACAAGAATGCATTTTCTCCTGATAATCGCCTTCGTTTTTACGTTGCCCGCGCTCCATACCGTCACATCCCGCCTGGTGACCGACGAGACACCTCTCCCGGGGCTCACTGAGAATCGCCCGGGAAACACCGTCTACGCCCTTGACTATAAGAAATGCCAATCGGGAATGTACTTCGATAAAAATCAGAATCGATGTGTGAAAAAACCTGCTGAAAAGGAAGCGGATCCCATCCTCATCAACTGCCCCGCTCCAGGGGAGATAAGGATATCCGCCGCCGTGCCTCCAGGATGGACCGTATTCCCCTTTCACGATAGCATGATACATCTGGACAGCATTATGGTGAGGAATCCCGGGGATACAGGCATCTCCGGCACGAGAGGCCAGATGGACTGCTTGTACAAATGGGGATTCGGAAGCGGACAGGTCGGATTCACCCAAATGTTTACCGCCCTGCCGGAGAATCATCACTGCACCAAAACCGAAACCGGTGCACGCTGCGTGTCCCGATAGCAGGTTAATCGATCAGGAAAACACCCGATGTCGAATCGTTGTCCGGACCGTTCATTCCCGACGATCGGCATTGATGCGAACAGTCCCTCGTGGGAGAAGCGCCATGAAAATATTGATCGCGTACTTCACGCAGACCGGGAACACGGAGAAGATAGCCCTGGCGATACACGGGGAGGTCTCGAGGGACCATGACGCGATGCTGCATCCCATCGGCGGCGAACCCCCGGTCGACCCTTCCACCTATGACGTCATCTTCATCGGTTCCCCCTGCCATGCCGGCGCGCTCTCGGCGGGAACGAAGAATTTCCTGGAATCGATCAGGGACGTTCCCACATTCCGCCTCGCCGGTTTCATCACCCATGCCTCCGCGGCGTACCAGAGGGACGACTACGTCAACTCCATGCGCTATTTCGAGCATTTCTGCAAAAAGAACGGCATTCCGTACGCCGGTTGCTTCGAGTGCAGGGGATTTCTCGCGCCCGCCCTTCACGGGATGGTGAAGAAATCGAAAAAAATATCCGATGCCGAATGGAATGGGATCGTCGAGGGGATGGCCGGGCACCCCGACGCCGGTGACGAGGACGCGGCGCGGCGGTTCGCCCGATCCGTACTGAAATAGCACGCACGGCGCGTCATCAGCCCCGGTGACACCATCGAATTCTCCATGCCGCGCGTTTCCCCCGCCGTCATGGCGCATCCCGCGCTCACTCCGACAATACCTTCCGCGTGAAGGAATTTGGGTTGACATCATTCCAAATGTTATGGCAACTTTTTGTTACAACTACTGCGAACCCCCGGCTCGCCGGGCAGATTGAAAAAAAACAGAAGCTGCGCCCAGGGTGCCGGCGGAAACAATGATGGGCTGTCCTCGTGATACAGATAGAGAAGCTGTACAAGCGATACAATGACGTCACCGCTCTGGATGGCATCGACCTGACCCTCCGGGAGGGAGTGATAACCGGCCTCCTCGGTCCGAACGGCGCGGGCAAGACCACCCTCGTTTCGATCCTCACGGGGGTACTGAAAAAGAGCGGCGGCAGGGTGACCGTGCGCGGCCTCGACCTCGACAGGAACCCCGGCAGGATCAAATCCATCACCGGCATCGTACCCCAGTCCCTCGCCTTTTACCCCCTCCTGACGGCCCGGGAGAACCTTGAATACTTCGGCCTCCTCTACGGGTTGACGGGGAAAAAGCTCGGCGAGAGGATATCCTTCGCCGCGATGGTGGCGTCCCTGGAGCCGTTCCTGCACAGGAGGGCGGGAAAATTCTCCGGGGGGATGCAGAGGCGCCTCAACCTTGCCATCGGTCTCCTGAACGACCCGGAGATACTCCACCTTGACGAGCCCACCGTGGGCGTCGACGCGCAGTCACGGCAGTACATGCTCGACATGATACGAAAGATCAACACCGAGAGGGGGACCACCATCCTCTACACCTCCCATTACATCAACGAGATCGAACAGATATCCGACGATATCGTGATACTCGACGGGGGGCGCATCATCCTGAACGACGCCAAGGAGCGCATCCTCTCATCCGGCGACGCCCTGGCGATCCACGTGGACTCGACGGCCGCCGGCTTCATGGATGACATGAAGGGCGTCGGGGGCGTCACCTTCGAGGCGGGCTCCATCTACATCGAGAAGGACGACCGGTTTTCATCAAACATGATTCGGGCGATGTCGGTTCTCCGGGACCACAACATCGGCGTACGGGACATGCGGTACGGGACCAGCAGGCTCGAGGAGCTCTACCTGCACCTGACCAGCACGCGCCTGAGGGACGAGGAATGAAGCGGTTCGCCGGCATCATCAGGAAGGAAATCCTGGAGATCCTCCGCGACCTCCAGTCCCTCTTTCTGCTCATCGTGATGCCGGCGATCTTCATACTCGTGATGTCCCTCTCGATGCAGGCCCTGTTCCAGCCGGAGTCGACCTTCAGAATTACGATCGCCGCCCTCGACCGGGACGGGAGCGAGGAATCAAGACGATTTCTGGATATCTTAAAAAGGACCAAGAACCTTTCAATAACGGAAGCCGAACCCGGCATCACCCCTGAGGCATTCCCATCGCTCATAACGGAAGGGGATGCGAATTTCGGACTTGTCGTAAACCGGGGCTTTTCGGCCTTCGCCCGGGACATCAGGAAAGTGCCCGCCGCCCCGCCCCTCACCATCTACGCGGATCCCACGATACAGACGGCGGTGCAGGTGGGCGTGCGGAACCAGCTGGTAATGCAGCTCTTCACGCTGAGAATGAACGATTTCTTCGATGCGCACACCGCCCTCCTCGGCTATGCCGGATTCTCGAAGGAACATTTCACCCCCTCCGTCGAGGCCATGGCCGAGACCCTGTTCGTGTACCGAAACAGGCAGGAACCGGCAATGCCGAGCGCGGCGCAGCAGAGCGTCCCGGCATGGCTCGTCTTTTCAATGTATTTCATCGTGATACCCATTTCGCTCATATTCCATACCGAGAAGAACAACGGCACCCTCATGCGATTGAGGAGCATCGATATCCCGGGCGCCCACCTGGTTTCCGGGAAGATCGTCGCGTATTATCTCGTCAGCATGGTCCAGGTCGTCACCATGCTCTGCGTGGGGCGCTACGTCGTGCCGCTCCTGGGGGGCGACATCATCAGGTTCGGCGATTCCCCCATGGGCCTCTTCGCCATCGCGACCTGCGTGGGGCTCAACGCGATATCCTACGGCCTCATGATCTCGGCGCTCTCGAAGAACACCCAGGTGGCGGGATCCCTGGGTGTCATTCTCGTCATTATCTTCGCCGCCATCGGCGGCATCATGGTGCCGAAATTCGTCATGCCGGCGTACCTGCAGCGTCTCTCGGTGCTGTCCCCCCTGTCATGGGGTCTCGAGGGCTTCCTTGACATCATGCTCAGGAACGGCACGCTCCGGGACATCATGCCGGCATGCGCACTCCTCCTGGGCACCGGTGTCGCGATGCTTGCCGCGGCGGGCGTTCTCATTAAGAAAAAAATCATATAACAGGACATGCCATGAAGGGATCACAGGACGAACGACTCAAAACCGAGCTGAAAAAGCTGATCATCACGGAATGCGACCTTGACATATCCGTCGACGAGATCGGGGACGACGACACCCTCTTCGGATCGGATTCCCCCATCGGGCTCGATTCCGTTGACGCACTCCAGGTATCCATCGCCGTGCAGAACAAGTACGGCGCGGTCATTACCGACAGCAAGGTCCTGAGACGGGTCATGAAGACGATCAACACCTTCGCGGACTACATACAGCCGGAGTGACGCCCATGAACAAGGTATTCATCCGCGGGAGCGCCGTCGCGTGCTCCCTGGGGCGGGAGATCGATGGGATCATAACGCGCGTGAAAAACGGCGAGTCCTCGCCCGCGAACCTCCCCATCCGCATCGCTTCCCTTGACTACACGCGCCCCTACTACCGGCTTTCCTGGGGCGACGAGGAGCGCGCCTCGGACCTGGAGGGATTTTTTTACGACGTTCTCTTCGACACGACGGGACGCGCCCTTGAGGACGCGGGCCTCTCCGCCGACGAGATCAGGTCGAGCGCCCTCTTCTTCGGCTCCACTTCCATAGACATCCCGGTATTCGAGGAGACCTACCGGAGATCCAGCCTGGACGGACCGAAGACCCTTTCGAACGAATCGCCGGGATACGGGAAGATCATCGACGCAGTGGCGGAGCGGTTCGGCATCAGTGGGCCCCGCTACACCTTCACCACGGCCTGCACCTCCAGCGCGAACTGCCTCCTCTACGCCGCATCCATGATCATGTCGGGGCGCATCGAGAGGGCCGTCGTCATCGGCTACGACCTCTTCAACGAGGTCGGCTTCTTCGGTTTCGAATCGATGAAGCTCATCGAGCCCTTCGCCTACAAGCCCTTCGACAAAAACCGGATCGGTATCATCATGGGCGAAGGATGCGGCGCCGTCGTCCTCGACGGCAGGGAAACCGCCGGGCGCGGATTCCGCATCCTGGGAGGATCGAACGCCTGCGACACCTTCAACGTGACGACCCACACCATAGAGGGGGACGACATCGCCCACACCATACGGGACGCCCTGAAAAACTGCGGCCTGGCCCCGGGGGACATAGACGCGATCAAGGCCCATGCAACGGGAAGCCCGGCAAACGACGTGACCGAATTCAACGGGATGAAGCTGGCCTTCGGCGACGCCATGCCCCCCTTCACCGGCATCAAGCCCTACGTAGGCCACACCGTGGGGGCCAGCGGCGCCATCGAGCTGATCATTATCATGGAATCCCTGGCGCGCGGCTTTTTTCCCGCCACCCCGGGCTTCACGGAGGTCGACGAAGAAATCAACGCCCGGCCCCTGACGGAGCCCCTGGAACTGTCCAGGGGCACGATCATCATGAATTTTTTCGGGTTCGGGGGGAACTGCACCTCCTTTATACTGACCAACAAGGATTGATCGCCATGTACGTCCATGCCGTCTCGCCCTTCACCTGCGATCCCGTCGAAAACCTCGACGGCCTGAAGTCTGATCTGAAAAACTACACCGACTTTTTCTTCCGCAGGGTGAACAAGTTCATCCTCCTCTCCCTCATGGGAGTGCACCGATGCGTTCACGGCCGGGATATAGGCGCCTCCACGGCGGTGTTCCTCGCCACGGAGAACGGGAACCTGGGTGACACGGAAAACGTCCTGCACCAGATCTACCGGGAAAACTCCTTCCCCAAGCCCTTCAATTTCATCAACACCATGAGCAATACCGCGTCCTTCTACGTGGCCCAGAGCCTGAAATCACTGGGACGGAGCATCACCGTGTCGAGCAGGAACGTCTCCTTCGAACGGGGGCTCGAGCTGGCCATGGCGGACTTCGAGCTCGGCACGATCGACGAGGCCCTGGCGGGGGGCGTTGACGAGGCGGTGTTTTCACGGGAGTATTTCGCGCGGAAGTATGATGAAGCGTACCGCGACGTGAAGCTGGTCGAGGGAAGCAGCTGGCTCTATCTCACGGCGGAACGATCGGGGGCCCTGGGTCGGATCCGGGAGGTGCGGACCTTCTCGGAAGGGGAAGACGCCCTCGAGTGGACGGCCCGCGCCGCGGGAGCGGACCTGGTCATAGCCTTCGGCATACTCATGCCACCCGGAGAAAAAAACGAGTGGAGAAGAAGAATCCCCGGCGCGAGGGAACATGACTACATCCACGATATCGGTTTCTTCGATACCGCCGCATCATGCGCCGTGGCGTCCTTTTTTGAAACACGCAGGGGTGAACAATTGTTCCACGTCAACAGGAACGTTCAGGGCGACCACGTCATTATCCTCTGCGAATCATACTAGGAGGCGGGGCCATGGGCGGCTACTTTCCCGGGGCATCGGGACGCACCGCGGTCATTACCGGCGCATCGGAGGGAATCGGGGCGTCCTTTGCCGAGCGCCTGGCCGGGGAAGGGTTCCGCTGCGTCCTGGTGGCCCGCCGCGCTTCCCTGCTTGAGGAGTTGGCGGAACGACTGGAAAAAAGTCACGGCATACCGGCAGAAGTTCTCCCCGCCGACCTCTCCGGGGAGGCGGGAATTTCGGCACTGGCACGGCGGATGGAAGCTGATCCCGCGATTGACGTACTCGTCAACGCGGCGGGTTTTGGAACGCGCGGGATGTTTGCGGAGCTGGATCCGGAGAAGATCGAATCAATGGTGATGCTGCATGTCCTGGCGACGGCCAGGCTGTGCCGTGCCGTGCTTCCCGCCATGATACGCAACAGGCGGGGCTGGATCATCAACGTATCCTCCCTCGGCGCCTATTTCACCGCCCCGCATTACGTTCTGTACTCGGCAAGCAAATCCTTCATCACGGTGCTTACCCGCGGCCTCAGGATGGAACTCGCGGGAACCGGCGTCAGGGTCCAGGCCCTCTGCCCGGGGCTCACGCGGACCGGGTTCCTCTTCACAGAAGAATTCAAAAACGTCAACTACCGCGCCATACCTTCCCTGTTCTGGATGTCGCCCCGGGGCGTGACCAGGCGTTCACTGGCGGCCCTGAAATGGAACCGCGCCGTCGTGGTGCCCGGCATCGCCAACAAGATCTGGGCGTGGGGCATGAACATGCCGCTGGTCGGGCCGGTCTTCCGGCGGATCATGGGATTCCTTGCCGCCGCGTCCTACTGACGCCGCGCCACCTGATCTTCTTCAGCACCAGGTACACTTCCTTCTCCGCCCGGGCCCATTCCCTCACGAGATTCGCAATGGGGTCGAGGTCGAAGTCCGGTTCCTTCGTCTTCAGGATTTTAGCGCACCTTGCGGCGATCTCTCGCATCAGGTCGGCCGCCGCGGCCATCCGCTTCTTCGCCTCCCCGAGCTCCGGAATTCCGAGCAATTCGGCCGCCTCCTGTAAAAATGCCCCGTAGAGATACCGGAAACCGCCGCCCCCCGTGCCCATCTCCTCCTGGAACATGAGCATGTTTCCCATGAAGCTTCGGGCGTGCTTCCTGTCGCTCTGGCGGTTCAGCTTCTCGATTTTACGCGCCAGGGTAAGGATTCCCTTTATGCCGACGATGGGGAAAAGGGGCTGGAGCATCATGCTCACCGTGGATTTCACGGCCTTCTCTATAGCCTTCCCGTAATCAAGGGAATCGGGGACACGGGTGGGATAGAACATGAACCCCTTCGGCGCGTTCTGTCCCCGGGCGAACCGGGCCTTCCTCAGATCGTCGGCACGTATCCTCATGGGGCGGTCGACGACGGTATCGCTGACGAGGTACTCATCCCCCTCCTTCCCGAAGATAACGATCATGTGACTGTTGAAATAGACCCTGAATTCCGGAATAATGTAGGTAAGATAGCTCACGCTCGTCTGCAGGCCCACGGCGCGTCCCTCGTCAAGAAGACGGTCCAGATCCTCCATGGCCGCCCCCTCGTCGTCATAGGTCCGGGTCACGAAGCCGATGGCGAGGCGTTTCTCGATTTTTTTCAGCATTGATCTCGGGGGCATGCGGTATGATATCAGCGGGTGGCCCCACACCTTTACCGGGGGAAAGTAAAAGAACGTGATGGCGCTCGCGACGCCGAAGACCATTGCTTCGGATAGTTCGAGCCCCTGATTGACGAGAAGCGAGCGTATCGAGCCTGATTCGCAGTGCGCCGCGTCTTGATGGACGAATTCAATCGTTTCCCTCTTGTTCATGAAAGCTCCTTCCTGAAATTTCTCATTGCGTCGACGGGAACCTGGAACACCTCGGCGTAACGCTCCAGGGACGCCTCGTCGAGGGCGCGGAAGACGCCGGGCTTCATGTGCCGCCTTACCGTGCGGGGCGAGAAACCCGTCAGGGCCGCGAGGACATCCACCTCCATCTCGGAGCGATACATGAAGTATTCAATCGGCGACGTCAGGTCCCTGCGCACCCTTTCCTTCGCCTTCTCCGCCAGGTCACTGTACCAGTCCATGACGTTGCCCGCGACGATTTCTGAATATTCCGATATCTCCTCGTAGACCTCGACGAGCTTTCCATCGGCATCCGTCGAATACTTGACCCGTTTCGAATTACCCTCTTTGCGCCCGCCGTCGGGCATGGTGTCATACACTCTCATGGACCGCACCTTGATGGTGATAAATGTGATTCGCACTTCGCGGGTCTCTCCCGCGACGCGGGACACTAATCATCTTCACGACGTGGTACTGGAACGCCCCATCATCATGAACGACTATTTCCACTTGATTCTCTTAAGCAGCAGGTAGGCCTTCTTCTCCTCCCTGGCGCACTCCATGTAGATGTCCGCGGCCCGGTCCAGGTCCACCTCGTCGGTTTTCCCCTGGATGAACTTCCCGCACGTCGCGGCGGCCTGTCGCCACAGGTCGCCGATGGCGTTGAATTTCTTCGAGGCCTCCAGGAGCTCCGGGATCTTCAGTATGTCATAGGCCTCGCGGAGAAACGCCGCGTACATGTAGCGGAACCCTCCTCCGCCGGTACCCTGCTCCTCCTGGAATATCACCACGTGGCTGATGAAGGCCCGCACGCGCTTCCTGTCGGGGTCATTCTTCAGCCTCCTGAATTTCCTGGCGAAGGTTTTAATGCCCAGGACGCCGTAGTAGGGAAACATCGGCTGGAGCATCATGAAGGGAACGCGCTTCACCGCTTTCCTGATCGCCTTTTTGTAATCGATCGTTTCCGGAATCTCCAGGGGATAGAAGAGGAACCCCTTCGGGGCATTGGGCCCCCTGGCGAAGCGCGCGTTTAGCATATCGTCGCGGTGCACCCGCACGGGGTTCTCGTAGAGCGGGTCGCTCACGATGTACTCGTCTCCCTCCCTGCCGTTGACGATGGTCATGTGCCCGTTGAAGGGGAGCCGGAAATTCCCGAGGAAATAGCTTAGATACGCGATGGACACCTGGAGTCCCACGGGCCTGCCCTCGTCCAGGAGCCGGTCCAGATCCTCCATGCCCTCCCGCTCATTGTCGTATGTCCTGATGCGGAACCGTATCCCCAGGCGCTTCTGTACGCCCCTGACGATGCTCTGGGGAATCATCCGCCAGGCGAGGAGGGGCCTTCCCCATATCTTAATGAAGGGGAGATAGACGAAGCCGATGTTGCTCGAAATGCCGAAGGCCATGGGCTCAGAGAGGTCAAAGCCGTAGTTCTTCACGATGGAGGAAACGGTGCCCGATTCGCAGTGCCCGCCCTGGTGGTGCGTGTAGGTCTTCTGGGGGATTGCCGGTTTCATCATAGCGTGCTCTTGAATTTCCTTATGGTCTCAACGTCGGTGTGCGTCACGTGGGCGTAGCGCGCCAGGATATCGTCGCCCAGCTTATCAAAGCCGCGGGTGGTCAGATGCTTCCTCACCTTCCGTTTCGGGATCCCCGTGAACTGCGCCATCGCGTCGAGATCAAGGCACGCCGAGTACATGAAGTATTCCAGGGGAGACGACTCCCCCCTCCTTACCCGCTCCATGGCCTGCTCCGACAGCTCGATGAACTCATCCTGTATATTCGTTCCCGCGTAATAGCCGGGGTCCCATCCAGTCGAAGGGACCTTCTCGAATTTTCCCTCGTCGTCCACGGCGTAGTGCACCAGCCTTGTCTTGAGCAGGCGCCTGCCGTCCTGGGGAACTTCTTTGATCTTCATCGGAACACCCTCGCGTGATAGTGGAGAATAGTACTATTACAACAAGCGTCAATGTCCATCATTTTTTCATGGAAGGGGTCCCTGTTCTCACGAACCCGCCGTTGCATCACGATGATTTTTGGTGAATAAAAAAATATATTGACGGTACATCAAGACCGGCCATGATAATCACCGATTCATCCTGACCCGATGTGTAAAAAACCATTTAGCGAGGTGGCCATGGAAGCGGAACAATGGTGGAGCACCTGGGCCCCCCTCTGGAACCACATTGAAGACCGGCACTTCAGCACGCGTGTGACCGAAGCCCTGATCGACCGGATGGCATCCGACGTGCTGGTCATCGGCGCGGGACAGGGGATCATCGTGCGCTACCTGGAGGACAAGGGATTCCGGGCCCTGGGCCTGGACATCAACCCCCACATGGTACGGATCGCGAAGGAAAAATACGGTCTCGACATCGTCGAGGGAGACGCGGGCGATCTTCCCTTTGAAAGCGAATCATTCGCCACCGTCATCATATCCTCCGGCGTGGTCGATTACGGCGCGGACGAGTCCGCCATCGCCGGGTTCATCGGCGAGGCGCGCCGGGTGTGCCGACCCGGGGGCACGGTCTTCATCGCCTTCTACAAAATTACACCCCGGATCGAGACGATATACAGGAAGATCGGCGTCATCGATTCCGGCGACGCCCACGACGTGTACCACATGTCGAGGATCTTCGAGATCAACGAGATCGCCGAGAAGTTCCCGCCTCTCTGCGTCATACCGATCAGGAAGTGGACGGGGAAGAGCATGGCCCGCGTTTCTTTCGAATGGGCCCTGGTGGGCCTCACGCGTCCCAGGGAGTTCATGACCGAGAGGAAGTGGATCAACAGGCTTTTCAGTGACGGGGAGAAGATCGGCCTGTCAAGGAGGGACCTCATTGACAGCGTGCCCGAATCACTTCCCTATCGAACGAGGCCCAAAATCGAGGAGCTCCTCGCCAGGCTCAACATCGCGTACACTGATATCATGGATTTTGGCGACTGCTCCGTGGTGCTCTGCGGGAAATGACTGCTTCGCTTCTCGGCCCACGCCAGGGACCTGTCGCGGGAGCATCATGCTCCCGCGACACTCTCAATGGATGAAGGTCGCGAACACGTCCCCCTCGTCGATATGCTCGGGAACGTTTTCCTTTTTCGGTTTCTCGCGATCCAGGAGGCTCGCGAAGACATCACCCTCGTCAACGTGCTTTGGCACGCTTTCTGCGTGCGGATCCTCGGGATGAATGAAGGTCGCGAACACGTCCCCTTCGTCGATCTGTTTATGCGTGTAACTCATTCTTTTCACCTCCCATACTTGCCTCTACTTTCAATATAAAACTCTGTGCGTAAAAATCAAATTTTTTCAATGCCGGGAAGGAGGGTGAAGAAACTACATACCTACAGCAGAAATATTCGCATAAGATAAAAAAAGAAGGCGATGGGGCAGCCATTGAGGGCCGGTGAACCGCGTGACGATCGCCCCGCTCTTCCTCTTCCCTCAGTCGACGATGGTACCGGGCGGAACCAGCTTTGCTTTTTTCAGGAGCCTGTCAAACTCCCTGGCTCCCTCGCGGGAAAAATGGACGCCGTCCGAGGACATGATTCCCCTGGGGTAGAGTCCGAACTTTCCGGCAAAGCGGCGCTGGAGGGGAAGGAACACGGCGTCCCTGTCTCCCCGCACCCAGTTCATGATGGCCAGTTCGAAGGCGGGAGCGTTCAGGTTCGCGTACAGGCTCACCGTGGGGGGAATCCCGAACACGATGAACCGCGCACCGGGATAGAGGCGCCGCATGGTCTTCAGCGCGTCAATGCTCCGTTCGATCGTGAGGTCAACGGGCTGTCGCGTCAGGAGGGGATTGCCTCCGAGGCTCCCCACGATGACGTGCCTCACCGAGCCGTATATCCCTTGCCGCAGGAGGGGAGTCCGCATCTCCTCGGCCATCCGCGCCATATGGTGCGCCCATGAGCCGCTGACGGAAAAATTGAGTCCGGGGCGGACCGAGCCGAGGCGGTCACGGGTGAGGTCGAGGAGCGAGTCCCCGAAGCAGATCGTATCGCCCTTCGGCGCACCGGGGAGACCCGCGATGAACCGCTCCAGGCGCTCCCGCTGGAAGGCGGGAAAGTCATCCTCCCAAACAGCTGGACCCGCCTTCAGACGCGCGAGGGCGAGATCCAGAAGGGCGCCCCTTTCCATGACGCGCCGGTATTCCCGCTCGTACCTTTTTGTCCTCAGCCATATGAAGGCCTTTTCCCCGGCGGAATACTCCGGCGCCGCGGGCGGGGGCACGGCCGCGGCCAGGACGATCGCGGCGGCAATCGTGAAGAATCGTAGGGTTCGACGCCTCCGGGCTCCCGATCCTGGTGGCATATTTCGTGTCCTTTTCATGATGTCACTGACAGGGATCGGATGGCCGGCGCTTTTTTGCAAGGTTTTTTCCCGGACTTCGCGACGGTACCTTTTTTGCTTGTCACGGGGTTTTCAGTAATGCAACAATTGAACCGCAAGAAACGGAGGCATCCATGCAGCATGAAGTCACATACCCGATCGATCTCCTGGGCCCCGACGGACGCATCAAGGAGGAGGGATGGGCCCGCCGGCCCCTCTGGCGCTACGACCGTTCCATGGTCCGTGCGGGGTGGCACCGGATCAAGGAATGGGACTACTATTCCATTCTCTCCCACGGCGGCCGCTTCGGCATCACTCTCACCATGAGCGACCTCGGGTACGCGGGTCTCTTCGCGTTGTGCTTCCTGGATTTTACCCGGGGCCACTACCGCCAGGCGGAGGCCCTCAGGGCCTTCCCCCGGGGCAGGACCGGCCTCTCCCCCGACAGCGACGAGGGCACCGTCTCGTTCATGCATAGCCGACTCTCCCTCAAGTTCGAATGCCACCCCGGAAGGCGCGTTCTCACCTTCAGCGCGCCGGGAATCGTCGACGCCGAGGGGAACCGGGGGCTCGAGGGTTCCGTGGAACTCGCACAGCCGCCGGACCTCGAGAGTATGAACATCGCCACGTCCTGGGCGGAAAACCGCAGGGCCTTCTACTACAACAGGAAGATCAACTGCATGCCCGCCCGGGGCGGGTTCAGGATCGGCTCCAGGGACTACGCCTTCGATGAGTCGGAGGACTTCGGGGCACTCGACTGGGGGCGGGGGAACTGGACCTACCGCAACCGGTGGTACTGGGGGTCCGCCTCGGGACGCGTCGAAGGCGTTCCCTTCGGCTGGAACATCGGCTACGGCTTCTCGGACCGCACTCCCGCCTCTGAGAACATGCTCTTCCACGGCGGGAGGGCCCACAAGCTCGACGAGGTCCGCTTCCACATCGACACCAGTGACTACATGAGGCCCTGGCGCTTCACGAGCTCCGACGGACGCTTCGAGATGGACTTCGCGCCCCTCCTGGACCGGCGCTCCGACACCAGCCTGGGAATCATCACATCGATACAGCACCAGGTCTTCGGGGAGTTCAACGGCACGGCGGTCCTTGACGACGGCATGGTGGTGAGACTCCATCGCTTCCTGGGCTTCGCCGAGGACGTGTTCAACCGCTGGTAGGGGGATCGACATAAGAGGAACACTCAGAAGGATTGACATTCACGGCGTTTATTCATACATTACACTCACAAAACACGTTCACCACACAGGAGACATTGCCATGAAACAGATTATCGCCTGCGGCATACTCGCCGCTCCCCTTTTCGTCGCCTGCTCGTCATCGCCCAAACTCGACACGGTGCCCCGCGTCGATCTCCCGCGGTTCATGGGGGACTGGTACGTCATCGCGTCGATCCCCACGTTCGTCGAGAAGAACATCTACAACGCCGTGGAATCCTACCGCCTCGACGACGACGGGACCATCGCCACCACCTTCACGTTCCGGAAGGGAGGGTTCGACGGGAAGGAGAAAGTTCTGCGTCCCCGCGGATTCGTCGTCAATACCGGGACCAACGCCCACTGGGACATGCAGTTTATCTGGCCCTTCAAGTCGGAATTCCTCATCATCCATCTCGACGAGGAGTACCGCCATACCGTGATCGGCCGGAGCAAGCTCGACTACCTCTGGATCATGTCGCGGGAGCCCGTGATGCCGGCCCCGGTCTACGACGCCATCATCGAGAAGGTGAAAGCCGTCGGGTACGATACGTCCCGGATCCGGAAAGTCCCGCAGAAATGGGACTGAGGCTTCGGCGCGACCGCTACTCAACCTTCTTCCAGACGGTCCTCTCCCCCCCGACGGTGTTGAGAAGCTCCATCTCGCTCTTCCCGATCCGCACGAAGTGGAACGACTTGTTGAAGGGGGGCAGGTTGTCCGAAGTCGAGGCCATTTTTATCACGAGAACGTCGTATGACACGCTGTAGGTGCCGTGGCCCGTCCACACGAGGGTCTTCGGCTGTTCCCCCGGCACGAGCTTCTCATCCTTATCGTAAAAAATGTATTCGGCGTACTCCCCCTTCGGCTTGAAGTGCGCGATGACCCCGGTGAACTCATTCGTCTTCAGGTCGACCCAGGTTCCCGTGAGAACCGAGTAATCCGTTTTTTTCTCTTTTGACTGGGTGACCATCGCCAGGACGGCCCCTCCCGCGAGAAGAATGGCTGTCAGCACGATCCGGCCGGCTCTCTTTTTCATCGCATCACCTCGCCCTGTTTTTTTTTAGACCTTTTCCCTGCGGCACTCGCGTCACACCCCCCGGCCGCCCCCGCGGCCCCGGGAGGCGGCATACCTTCCCGGCGAAACCTCACGAATGCGCCCCTCGTCAAGAAGGCATCTGATGGAAAGGTCGATCCATCCATCAGCAAGGAAGCGCTTCATAAGACCCTCCCTCCGGTAGATGGAACGCACCACATCACGCTTGCTCACCCCCGATCTTCCCGCGCCCATCACGGAGTCGTGCACGTGCTCGAGGCGCTGCCGCCGCCATTCAATGATCTCCCCGATCCGCTCCCGGGGATTATCGACGGGGCTCCCGTGGGCACCCAGGATAAGCCGCAGCCCCGGGAGGTCGCGTATTCGCTCAAGGGTTTGGATGTATATCTTCAGGTCGGATTTCGGAGGGCCGAGCCAGGTGGTGACGCTCCTGAGGATGTTGTCGCCCCCGAGAAGCACGCCGCTCTTCTCATCGAACAGGGAAATATGATCCGGGGAATGACCCGGGGAGGGGATGACGCGCCAGGCTCTGCCTCCGGTCTCCAGCATGCCTCCTTCATCGATGATCTCATCCGGGTCGTCGATGAAGCGCGTGCCGTAGAGTGCCTCGTAGAACCGGGACACCCCGGACCGGAAGAGACGGTTACGGGCCAGGCGATTCATCAGGCCCGTACCCTCCTCCTGGCGGTATGATTCCCGGTATGCCCCCCTGCTGCAGACTGTGTCCATCATCCTTTGGGTAAGAAGTATCTTCAGGCCAAGTTCCTCCCTGAGGCCCGCAAGGCCCGAGAAATGGTCCGGATGAACGTGGCTCGGCAGGACCCTCCCGATAGTGCACGGCTCGCCCCGGTCGCGGCAGAGCGTTTCGACGCGCCGGATTTCCCGGGAGAGATGGCGCACGGACCCTCCGGTGCCGTAACCGGCATCGTAGACCAGGCCCTCTTCGCCGGCGAGGACGTAGATGTTCAGGGGGGGACGCATGGGGGTCCTCCCGCCCCGTTCGGTCACCATGAATATTCCCGGCTCAATTTCACGCATGTCGGTCATACCTGCGCGTCACTTATTGAAACAGGATAAACGATTTCTCTTATCATGGCAAGCATAATGCGCCAGTGAGCTCGAACGCAGACGCCGACTTGTATCAGAAGACACCACATTGCCTCAGCTCGCAGAATGCCGACAGTTACGTGAGGATGGATAATGATAGCTAGAGGCTCGGCCCGAAATCCGAGGTCGTGTCCCTGTCTTCGGATCGCTCCGCGACGAGGAATATCAGGAATATCCCCGAGAACCACATCGAAACGAAGATATCCGTCCAGAAAAAAGGATCGGCAAGGGAATCCTTAATGATGATCGTCACCACGAAGCCGATGACGCCGGAAATGAAGATAAAAAAACCCGCAACCGGGAATAGTTTTCTGCACCACACCGCCCGTACCACTCCTCGCTTTTGGCACTCCTGCTCCTGATGACGATAAAACAGATAAGCACCACGAGAGAAAGGACGGATAACTTGAAATGCCATGCATGCGCGAGAATTGTTTCCATGTTCGGGGCTCCTTTCATGTCCAATTCTGACTGCGACACAATCATGCTATCCCTTTTAATGCGGAGGTCCATTCTTTTTTCACGGATGCGCGCGCGGGTGAAAAGACCAGTATGGCTTGACATCCCGTCACGGACGGGGATAAGGTGCATTAACATTTCCCGGCACCGTGTTGAGCGGGACACATACCCGGTGGAGGTTAAGAGAAGTGGCGAACAAGAAGGAACGTGACATCGAAAAGGTCTATTCCGCCACGGAATACGCGGCGAAACTCCGCCGTCTCGCCGACGCCCTTGAAGGGGGCACGCGGTTCGAGATACAGATCGCCGGCGAGCGCATTTACGTGCCCGTGCGGGCGGAGTTCTCAGTGGAGCACGAGCGGGAAGGGGACGAGGAAGAGATCGAATTCCAGATAAAGTGGAAAACCATCGACGCGTAACGCCCGGGGAAAACGGTCGCCGGCTCACGCGAAATCCTTGACCAACGCCGCCGGTCGTGCTACGGTGCAGGAGCCGTTCCATTCTCCATGCCGGGAGGTTTGCCATGGCGCTGAAAAGGGTCGGGATTCTCACCGGGGGGGGCGACTGCTCCGGTCTCAACGCGGTGATACGCGGGGTCGCCCGGGCCGCGATAATCGGGCACCACGCCGGGGTCGTCGGCATCGAGGGGGGCTTCGAGGGACTTATCAGCGGCGCCACCCAGGAGCTCACGGTCCGCTCAACCAGGGATATCCTCACCCTGGGAGGGACCATACTCGGGACCACGAACAAGGGAAATCCCTTCGAGTACCGGGAGCTCCGCGACGACGGCTCCATCAGCGTGAGCGACCGCTCCGACAGCGCCCTCGACACCTACCGGAAACTGGACCTGGACTGCCTTTTCGTCGTGGGGGGAGAGGGGACACTGGAGATAGGCTACCGCTTTCACCGGAAGGGCGCCCGGGTCATCGGCATCCCCAAGACCATCGACAACGACCTGGACAAAACAGACTACACCTTCGGGTTCCAGACCGCCGTGGAGGTGGCCTGCGAGGCCCTGGACCGGCTCCACACCACGGGGAAGAGCCACCAGCGGGTGATGATCCTCGAGGTGATGGGGCGCACGGCGGGGTGGATCGCCCTGGAATCGGGTATCGCCGGGGGCGCCCATATCATCCTTATACCTGAAATACCCTTCACCATCGACCGCGTGGTGGAGAAGATACGGCTCCGCGCCGAGGGGGGAAGCCCCTTCAGCATCATCATGGTGGCCGAGGGCGCGCGGGAGGAGGGGGGCGAGGTGATCACCCAAGCCTCGGCAACGACGCGCCTCCAGGGGGTCCCCCAGCTCGGCGGCGTCGGGTCCTACCTCGCCGAGGAGATCAAGAAGCGGATCGACCTCGAGGTGCGCTGCACGGTCCTTGGGCATATCCAGCGCGGCGGGTCCCCCTGCGCCTTTGACCGCGTCCTGGGGACCAGGCTCGGCGCCGAGGCCGTGCGCGCCGCGGCGGAAGGAAAATTCGGCACCATGGTGGCGCTGGAGACCCCCGATATAGTCCTGGTGCCCCTGGCGGACCTGGCCGGGAAGGTGCGCCGGGTGCCGCTGGATTCCCAGCTCATTCACTGCGCCGAGGCGATCGGCATCAGCATGGGACGGTAGGGCGGGCGCATGAAAGACCGGATCGTGTACTCGTCGGAACAGGGCGACATGAGGGGCCCGGAGAAGAAGAACCGCGGCGGAGCCGCCCCGCCCCACGGAATGAAACGGGACGGCATCGTCAGGGTACGGCGGGAGAGCGGCGGGAGGGGCGGGAAAACCGTGACCGTGGTGCACGGCATGCCCTTTTCGGAAAATGAGTTATCGGCCTTCGCCTCGGGATTGAAGAAAAAGTGCGGGTGCGGCGGCTCCGTCAAGGACGGCCTGATAATCCTCCAGGGCGACAGGGTGGATACGGTCATCTCCCTGCTTCGGGAGGCGGGCCACACGGTTAAAAGGGCCGGCGGATAGGCGGCGCTACTTGACGGTTATCGGCTGACCCTCCACGCCGGCATAGAAAACGATGATCTCCGCGGGCCGAACTCCCTCGTTTTTCCCATAGTGCCAGGTTTCCACTACCTCGACGAGGGCGTCCCCGGCCCTGAGCTTCAGGGTTTTATAATCCTTCGTGACGACGGTGAGCTCGCCCGCAATAAGTACCCCGGCGTTGATCACCGGGTGCCGGTGCATTTCCAGCTTCGCCCCGGCGGGTATCCGTATCCTCAGCACGGTGATCTCCGGCCTCCCCCTCGGGTAGTCGGGAAGGACCGCGCCGTCCCAGCTCGCCGTGGACTTCACCAGCGTCTCGACGCTGACGCCGGGCGCGTCATCGGCGGAAGCGGCCATGAACAGTAATGACACGATGCATGATGCGAAAACCGCTCTTTTCATCTGGCTCATTCCTCCTGTTAACGGTGAGGTCGAAGGACGTCGTTCATGCCGTTCCGTTTCACGGCGCGCGTACCGGGGAAACATCTTCCCTCCCCCTTACAGCGGGTGGTTCCGCGCGAAGGCGATCCGCTTCCTGATCGAGGGATGGCTGTAGAACATGAACTCCGTGACCGGGTTCGGGTCCCGGTCCGCCAGGTTGAGCTCCGCGAGCTTCTCCATGGCGGAAACGAAGGAGTCCCGGTCCCCGGTCTTCTCCAGGGCGTAGCGGTCCGCCTCCCGCTCGAACTTTCTCGACAGGGCGTTCGACGCCGGCATGGTGACGAGGCTGAAAAGCGTCAGGTAAAAGAAGAGCACGGGCAGGGCCGCGATCTCCCAGGGATGGGAGTACCCGAGGTGCTCGAGGGTGAGGCGGTAGAACTCGCCGCAGAGATAGAAGGAGACGAATATGCTCGCCGTTCCCGCCAGGATCGACTTCACGATGTGCCCCATGCGGTAGTGCCCCAGCTCGTGGGCGAAGACCACGGCGATCTCCGCGGGGGAGAAGCGCTCCAGGAGCGTGTCGCTCAGGATGATCCGCCTGCTCCTGCCGAGGCCGGTGAACCCGGCGTTCGCCTTTTTCGTGTTCTTGCTCAGGTTGAAGGAATAGATTCCCTTCACGTCGATCCCCTGCCCCTTCATCAGGGTCATGATCGATTCGCGGACCTCCTCGGAATCGATTTCACGGAAGGTATAGAAGAGGGGGAAGATCAGGACCGGGGCCACGCGTGCCAAAAATACCGAGACGAAAAACAGGAAAAAGCCGAAATAGAACCACCAGTACCACCCCGTCACCCTCAGGAGGAAGAAGAACATCACCGCCACGGGGACGCCCACGACGATCCCCACGGCCGACCCCTTGATCTTCTCGACGAGCCATGACCCCACCGTCTGGTTGGAGAGTCCGAAGCGGTGCTCCACCACGTAGCCGCCGTAAAAATCGAAAGGGAACTGTGCCGCCGAATAGATAAGGCCCGCGGCGATGATAAAAAGCAGGAACAGCAGGTATTCATTATCAGTGATGCCGCCGGCGGCGTTCACGAGGAGGGGGGAAATTCCCGAGAAGGCCAGGAAGCCGATGATGGCGATATTCAGGACGATATCGATGATCGAAAGCCTGAGCCTGATCCGGTTGTAGGCCTTTTCCCTGGTGGACGCGGGGGATAGTTCGCCTGGTTGTTCCTTCATATCACGGTCTCATGAGGCCGCAGCGCACTCCCTTCCCATCCTGAAGGCCTTCAGGTTCATCTCGAGGAATTTTTCCTTCACGAGGGAGCCGATGGCGGCCTCCCACTGGGCCTCGGTGAACTCGAGGTCGCGGGAGAGCACGCCGAGCATCACGATATTCAGGGCGCGCCGGGTCCCCACCTCCTTCAGGATCTCCGCCGTGTCGACGAAGAGCGCGTGCTTCACGTTGGCGGTTATCCATTCCCGGAGGTCGGACGGATAGGCCATCGCCCCGGTCTGCACAGGTGCGGGATCTATCTTCTCCAGGTTTATAATGAGCTTGCCCCCGGGGGCGAGGTAGTCAAGCTTTCGCATCACCTCGAGCAATTCGAGGCTCACGATGAAATCGGCCGTTCCCAGGGGTATGAGGGGAGAATGGA
This sequence comes from uncultured Leptospirales bacterium, assembly GCA_964554685.1. GTDB lineage: Bacteria > Spirochaetota > UBA4802 > UBA4802 > UBA5550 > RBG-16-49-21. The sequence goes on from CAZKPR010000004.1 coordinate 22,015, forward strand.
CACGGTCACCGTACCGGATGTTGCAGTCGACGCTCCCCCCGCGCTGGGCCATGCCGTGGACCTCGGATTCCTTCACGTCGTACCCCGCGTTCTTCGCCGCCTCCATCAGCACCTTGCTCGCCAGGATCACGCCCTGGCCACCCACGCCGGCGAATATCACGTTCTTCATCTGGAACTCCTCACTTGATCAGGATGCATTTTCTGTTGGAAATGATGACCGAGGGTTCCGGCGCGGCGACCTCCTCCCGGACGATCCGCTCGAACTCCTCCATGTTCTTCGGGTCCGTCACCACGACCCGTTTCACTCCAAGGGCCCTCACCAGGGCCTCGAGATCGAGCTCGTGGGTCTCCTCGCCCATGAGGGTGCGCCCCGTGGCGGGGTGGTCCTGGTGCCCCGTCATTGCGGTTCCCCGGTTGTCGAGGATGATCACCGTCCCGGTGCCCTTGTTGTACACCAGGTCAATGAGGGGAGTTATGCCGGAATGCACGAAGGTCGAGTCCCCGATGACGGCCACGCTCTTCCGCGCCATCTCGGGTCCGTGGGCCTTCTCCATGCCCAGGTGCATGCCGATCCCGGCGCCCATGCACCCCTGGGTGTGCATCGCCGAGTAGGGCGGAAGGGCAGCCAGGGTGTAGCACCCGATGTCGCCGTTCACGTTGAGGTCGAGTTTTTTGAGGACGGTGAAGACGAACCCGTGGGGACAACCCTTGCAGAGCGCCGGGGGACGCGGCGGGATCGGGTTCGCTTCGTACCGAGACGTCGCCGCCACCGGCTCCCGGCCGTTCAACGCGCGGTCCACGATATCGGGCGTAAGCTCCAGGCAGATCGGGATGATCTCCTTCCCGACGAAGGGTATGCCAAGGGCTTTCACGAAGACCACTAAAAAAGTAACTAGCACCACCACCACTTAAACCTTCACAACCCCGGCGCCAATGACGACTTCAC
>CAZKPR010000004.1:22970-50557 GCA_964554685.1 uncultured Leptospirales bacterium
GTTTTTATACTTACCCGAGCATGGTTTTCCCCTGGGTTTAACGTAGTACACGTTAAAAGGTTCGTGCTCCTCCACCACGTTTTTCGTCTCGACGCCGGCGGCAAACTCCCGGATCAGGGCGTCAGGCATGGGCCATACCATCCCGATCTTCAGCACCGAGTCCTCGGGGCAGGTCTCCTTCACGTACTGGTAGGCGACGCTGTCGGTGATGATGCCCCGTTTTTTCTTTCCCCACTCGATTCGGTTCAGCCCCGAGGTATTGGAATATTCAGTGAGCTTTCCGTGCTGCTCCTCGATGAAGAAATGCCGTGGCCGCGCGTGGGCCGGCAGCATGACGAATTTCTTGAAATCGCGCACGAAGGGACGCACCGGCACGTCCTCCCTCTCGCCGATTTCCACGATCCCCTGCGAATGGGCGATCCTCGTGGTGATGCGGACGATAACGGGACGGTCGAAGCGCTCCGACAGCTCGAAGGCCAGCCTGGTGAACTCCTTGCACTCCCCGGGGCTCGAGGGCTCGATCATCGGGACCTTGGCCGCCCGGGCCAGGTGGCGGTTGTCCTGCTCATTCTGGGAGCTCCACGCCCCCGGGTCGTCGGCGTTGATGATGACCAGGCCGCCGTTGACCCCGGTGTAGGAGAACGTGAAGAGCGGGTCCGCCGCCACGTTGAGTCCCACGTGCTTCATGGCGGCCAGGGCCCGGGCGCCCGCCACGGACGCGCCGGCGGCGACCTCCAGCGCCACCTTCTCGTTGGGCGACCACTGGGACTTGATTTCACGGTAATCCCGGGCCATGGCCTCGAGGATTTCCGTGCTCGGCGTGCCCGGATACGCCGCGGCGACGTGACACCCGGCCTCCCAGGCCCCCCGCGCGATCGCCTCGTTCCCCAGCAGTACCTTCTTCTCCATGCTACGCTCCGATGATGTCGATGTTCTTAACGATCTGGTAACCCTCCTGCGACAGGACCATCTTCGCCGCCTCGATGTCGTCGAAGCGGAAAATCATGACGGCCCGGTCGCCCCGCTTCTGGGTGAAGGCGTACATGTACTCTATGTTCAGGTTGTTCCGCGCGAAGGCGTCGATGGCCCGGAAGAGCGACCCGGGCTTGTCGTCGAGCTCGATGGCCAGCACCTCCGTCGTGGAGCTGGTGATGCGCGCGTCCTGGAGGACGGCCTTGGCCCTGTCCGCGTCGTTCACGATCATCCGGAGAATGCCGAAATCGGAGGTCTCCGCGATAGTGAGGGTGGCGATGTTGATATTCGCGTCCGCCAGTATCTTCAGTACGTTCTGAAGATGGCCGGGCTTGTTTTCCATGAAAACCGAAAGCTGGGTGACGTTCATTGCATTCCTCCGTTTGCCATAGTACGCTGCGCCCTGTCCCCTTCAGGGGGAGGGGCCTCTTCGTCAGATGTTTCTTCGATCCACCACGCGGACCGCCTTTCCCTCGCTCCGGGCGATGGTCATCGGCTCCACGAGTGTGACCTTGGCCGAAATACCCAGTACGCTCCTGAACCGGTCGCCGATCCTCTGCTTCAGGGAATCCAGGACCTTCACCTCGTCAGAGAAGAGCTTTTCGTTCACCTCCACCATCACCTCGACATCATCCAGGGCTCCCTTCCGCTCGAGGATGATCTGGTAGTGGGGCTCCGTGCCCTCGGTCTCCATGAGGACCTGCTCGATCTGGGAGGGGAAGACATTGACGCCGCGGATGATCAGCATGTCGTCGGACCTTCCCGTAACCTTTTCCATCTTGACAAGGGTCCTGCCGCACTTGCACGGCTCGCGGTATATCCTCGTGATGTCCCTGGAGCGGTACCGTATCCCCGGGAAGGCCTCTTTCGTTATCGTGGTGTAGACGATCTCGCCCTTCTCCCCTTCGGGGAGGATGTCCCCCGTTTCAGGGTCGATCACCTCCACGTAGAAATGGTCCTCGTGGACGTGGAGCCCCGATTTCTCCGCGCACTCGCAGGAAACCCCGGGACCGATCACCTCGCTCAGGCCATAGATGTCATACGCCTGGATTCCAAGGCGCGCCTCGATCTCCCTGCGCATGCTCTCCGACCATGGCTCGGCTCCCAGCACGCCGGCCCGAAGCCTGGTCTTTTTCATGTCGTAATCAGGCCGCTTCTTTTCGATATAATCGGCGATATTGAGGGCGTAGGAGGGGGTGCAGCAGAGCATCGTGGTCCCGAAATCCCTTATCAGCATGAGCTGCCGGTCAGTGTTTCCTCCCGATATCGGCACGGTGAGGGCCCCGAGCTTCTCGGCGCCGTAATGGAGCCCCAGGCCCCCGGTGAAGAGGCCGTAGCCGTAGGCGACCTGGATGACGTCCTTCTCGGTGGCGCCGTAGGCAACCAGGCAGCGCGCCACCACCTCGGCGAAGATCTCCACGTCCTTCTTCGTGTATCCCACCACGGTGGCGTTGCCCGTGGTTCCCGACGAGGAATGGACCCTCACCACCTTTTCCATGGGCACCGCGAAGAGCCCGAAGGGATAGTTGTCGCGCATGTCCTGCTTGGTAAGAAAGGGAACCCTCCGCATGTCTTCCAGTGTCTTGAGCTGGTCCGGGTGAAATCCCGCATCGTCAAATTTCTTCCGGTAAAAGGCGTTGTTCGCGTAGGCGTGGTGTACCGTCCACCGGAGCCGCTCGAGCTGGAGCTCCCTCATTTTCTTCACAGGCATTGTTTCGATTTCTTTATTGAAGTACATCGTTTTCCCACCTCGTGCGAGATCAGAGTGAACGAGCGCCGGTAACCGTTCCGGTTCCGGAGAGCGCCGCAGGGACGCGCAATCCAGATTATGAAGGGGCATCCATTTTTCAAGGAAAAAACATTGACCGCGCGGCAAAGGTTTGCCCCGTTTCCCGCGGTGCCGAAGAAAGGGACATAACGGGAAGCGCCCGGTCTACCTTGCCGGTGTTATCTCGGTGAAATGCACGCCGAAGACCCTCTGGAAGCTCAGGGTGCCCGCCCTCTTTTCCCGGCCGTAATAGAATCGCGAGCGGGGATGGGTGGAGTAATTGAAATACATCTGGACGAGGGATTCCCCGGGAGAGATGAAACCCGAAAGCGAAGTCACGACCAGAGGCCGCAGGTCCGTTCCCACCGTCCCCAGCTGGAGGGTATCGTTGCTCCCCGGGAAGGGCTCGTCCTCGAGGGTGTCCCGGAGCATTTCACCCGTGGGAGCAGGGACCGCGAAATGCCCGGCATGGAAGGCCCCCCATTCCCAGTCGCTCATGACGGGGCCCCTTTCGCGGTTGAAGAACCGCATGGCCTTCAGGAACGCGCGGTCGAAAATTGCGTCCCTTCCTTCCGGCGTGTAGGTGGATGTGTCATTGAAGAGGGGCGAGGTGTTGTCCCGCGCGAGATCAAAGAACCTCGGCACGATATGGCGGTATTCCTCCATCACGAATGAGGACCCTCTCTTCAGCTCATCACCGAAGGTTTCAAGCATGAAGCTCTGAAGGAGCATGTGGTAGATTGACGGCGAAATGAATTCGGTACTCATTCGCCATCTCCAGTTCTGGAAATATATCCTGGTGAGGCGCACGGAGGCAAGGGGATTGTGCTCCATGATGGAAAGGAAGAGGGGTATGAATTCCCGTGCCAGGTCCGAATCCCGGTCCTTCAGCACGCCCTCGACGGTCTCGGCGGTAAAGGGCCTCTTTCTTCCCAGCATCTGCATCAAACGTCCGTACCTGTCGGTCTCCGGCAGTCCCAGGCCGCGGAGGGGAGCCGGCGCGTCGGAGATGAAGGCGCTCCCCGCGGCGTGGACCCCGTCGGTCTTTTCCGCGTACACCGACAGGTCGGTAAAGCCCCGCCACGTCGCGTCGGCGCCGGAGCGGAACAAGGCATCGACGTCGCTCCTCAGGGGAACCATTCCCGACCAGATCCTCAAGGAGGTTTCTTCCGAGGCAAGGAGGTATATCCTTGGAAACGAAACCACCCTCCGGGCTCGCTCCGCCGCCTCCTCGATGTTCGCGGCCAGGGGAATATCGAAAAGCGAGGCGATAGAGGACTCATCAGGGAAAGGCGATCTCACGGCTGTCACAACGGATTCCCGCGGGCCTGACTCAACGAGGTCATTGATCACCGGACCCGAGTCGGTGAGGCGTATCCCCCCGCTCCCCTCGCCGGCCATCACGAAGCGGCGCCACCCTCCCCCGTCCGGGAGCTGGTACATGTCTCCCGAATCGTCAACGGTAAGTGAGACCAGGTCCTGGGCGTCCAGGGCAGCGGTGAAGCCGTGGAAGGCGATGCTTCCGTTGTCGCCTGCGAAAACGAAGGGAAACCCGGTGTGGGTAATCCCCTTGATGAGGAGTTCGCCCACCCGTATGTGGACGGGATACCAGCCGGGATACACGGCCAGGGGGTCCTCGAAGCTGAAGGCCGTGATTCTACGCCCGTCTTCCGCGCGCGGGGGCGGGATACAAAAGGCGTAGCCGCGGTTGAAAGAACCGACGTTCTTTCTCAGGACCGCCCTGATACGCCTGACCGCCCTGACGCTGGCCCATTCTTTTTCCCCGAAATAATGGATCAATTCCCCGGGTACGATCTCCTTCATGCCTTCGAAGGCCAGGCCGCGGGGCACGCTGAAGAGGAGCTCGTCATTGTTCAGATAGGCGTTGCACCACTCCCTGAAGAGCAGAACGGCGACCACATCCGCGGCGTCCCACTCGCGCTCAAGGGCCCCTTCCAGGCCCACTCTGGCGCGGGCGGCGTTGACTCCGCGCGCGTAGGCCGCGAGGTACGCGCCGTGAATTTCACGCAGGCGGGGGACCAGTTCCTCCGCGCGTTCGCGGAACCCCATTGCCCTGCTGATCCGGAGGAGAACCGGGCCGTCCTCGCCGGTAACCACGCCGGTCACTCCGTTTGCCAGGGCCCGCCAGTATTCCATCAGGGCGAAACGGTCCTGGGCATGGAGGTAGCCGAGGCCGAAACAGGCGTCTGTCATGCTGCCGGCCCGGACCAGGGGAACACCGCTGATGTCGCGCTCGAGGACGACTTTGGCCGCGACGGGACCCGCGAGGGTGTCGGTATAGGAAATGGCGGCACCGCGCCGCACCATGAACACCGCAGCGGTTATCGCGGCGGCGGTCACTGCAACGATGCCGGCGATGAGCAGGATCTTCTTCATCGGTCGGAACGGGTCATGATCCCCGGGTCACCCTGCCGTGGCGGCGGAACCATCCGCCCGGCCTGGTCAGTTCACCACGCGGATCGAGGCATTGACGATTTCAAGCCGCGTGTAGTAGTCATCGAGAAGGGAGAAAAACCTTCCGAACATCCCCGTCACGTCGATCTTCGACTCTCCCTTCACAAGCTGCGCCACCGTTTTCACGTTTTTCGAATAGATATGGCATTCCACCATCCCTTTATCCGTCGACACGTCGACGACGACGCAGAAATCATAATCTATGTTGTTCGATACCGTGACGTCTTTCACGGTCAGCCCATCGAGGCGTATCCGGTGGGATCCCAGGTCGCTCCGTATCACCTCCTTGAGGGCGGGGTTTTCAGCGGCGTCGATCCGCGCCTTTTCTCCGACCACGTGCGCGATGGTGACGGGCTTTCTAAAATGGGCGCATGACGGCGCGGCAATAATGACGGCAAGCAGGAGCCAGTGGCATTTTTTCATCGTCCTTCTCCTTCGTACGCGGCCACCGGGCCGCGGCGCGCGTGTACTGCGTATTGATGATCCGATTAATCCGAGTATTTTGTCAAATAAATAATTATCCTCCCGCAGGGCGGGTGGCATCCGCCCGGGAGGGGCTGCCCCACCATCGGCCACAGTGCATACCACGGGACGGTTCGCCTTACCCGCTCCCGTAATGAAACTCCCGCGACTCGTGCACGACGACGCCCCGGGCAGCGCCTTCGGCCGCGCGGACCATGGCCCGGGCAACGTCCTCCGCGCGGACGGGAAGGTAATCGCGCAGGGGTCCCCTCATCACCAGTCGCATGAGGGGGGCAAGCATCTGCGCGAAATCCTCGCCGGGACGCCGCTCGGTCCTCTCGCCGAGGAGGAGCGAGGGACGAAAAACATGCATCGCCTCGAAGCCCGCCAGGGCGATCTCCCGCTCCACCTCTCCCTTGACCCGGTTGTAGAAAACGCGGGAATCGGGCCGCGCGCCGATCGCCGTGACGATGAAGAAACGCCGCGCCCCCATGGCACGGGCAATGCGGGACGCGCGGACCGGGTACTCGTAATCCACGAGGCGGAAGGCCTCGGGGGACCCCGCCTTCGCCATCGTGGTGCCGAGACAGCAAAAAACGTCATCGGCCGCGAAGAGCTCGCGATGGTCCTCGAGGCGGTCGAAATCCACTACGCGGCGAACGAGGCGTTCATGTTCGACGTTGAGATCCCGCCTCACGAGGGCGAGTACCGCATCGTACAAATCAACGCTCAGGAGATGACGCAGAAGGGCGTTCCCCACCAGGCCCGTCGCGCCGATCAGCACCGCCCTGCGTTCCTTCATCGCAACCCCCCTTTTCACGGGGCATGGCATCGCGCCCCGAGGATGTCAATTCACCCGTCGTGAAAGTGCCGCGGTCAACGAAAACGCCGGCACCTCGCGTCGTCACACTCGAGGGCATCGCCCAGGAGGCGGAAGGTGATGTGTCCCGCGATATTATTCCCGTTGAACAGGAAGTGGGCGAAATGGGCATGGAGGCATTTCAGGCCCTTTCCGCACCTTCTCCCCCCTACGCCGGAGGCGGCGATCGCTTCCCTCGGCGGGTCATCTTCCCGCGAGAGCAGCCGCGGGAAAGAGGCCCTTCTCAGGGCGATGAAATCCTCGCGGGAGGCTTCCTCCCCGACGGAGAGGCCGCCGGCACCTTCGAGGTACGATCCGATTATCCTCACGTATCCCCTCGTCTCGAGGCCGTGAATCGCCTCGTGCAAAAATGGGCAGGTGAGCCAGAGGAGGTCCGCTGCCCGCCCGTAGGGGACGCCCGCGTCGTCGCGCAGCGCATCCTCCTCCCCTTCTCCCATGATGATCAGGACCGGGCACCCGTGCCGGCACCGGCACACCACCTTCCCGGGGGAAACGCGGTCCGATCCGATCTGCCCCGCGATGACCCGCGCGTCCTCCGCGGGCATGCCCCGGGGCGCGCTTGTTCCATGTTGCTCTTCCATGGAGATCATCCCCCTTCGCCGGCGGGTGACGCGTTCACGCTGCACGGGGGCGGCGTCGTTCATGAAACGCCCTTCATCACGTACACCTTTTCAAGCTCGGCGGCGGTGAGCTGGTTCCTCCCGTATATTTTCCTCTTCCCGTCGGCGAATTTCGTCTCGATGCATTCCCCGTGAACGGCACAGTCCCCGTTGCCGTCCGGGGTGTAGCCGCGGCACACCCGCATCACGTCGGGGGAGATCTCGTCGATGAGGACGATTTTCCCGTCGCCGGACTTGAGCCGTCCCATCTCGAACTTGCCGTCGATCACGTGGAGCCCGCGCGACGCGGCGTCCTCCGTGATGACCGAGGCGATATCCTTCACCAGGGCCTTGACCTCGTCGATCTCCTTCACGGTCATGACGCCGGATTCCTCAAGGGACTCGAAGGTGATGAGGATGTCGCTGTCTCCCTTGGTCCAGGCCTCAACGAGGCAGTTCAGGTTTTTGCAGGGCCGGATGAAGGGATACCGCCTCCAGAAGCTTCCCTGGCCGCTGTTGCGCCAGGTAAACTCGAGGTTCACCAGGGGCGCCGAACCGGGGTATTCCGCGGCCTCCTCCGCCTTGCTGATGGGCACCGCGGGTTCCACGATCATATCGTTGTCTCCGACGGAGTCAATGTAGTGGGAGGGGACCCCCTTCTCCCTGAGAAGCCTGAAAAAATAGGTGGCGAACCTGCACGCAACGGCGCCCTTCCCGGGGATCTCCCCCACGACGACATCGTATCCCGGATCGAAGACGGGCCTCCCGTTCTCCATGTACCCCGTGGCCCTGTCGGTGAACACGAGGCGGTATTTCCCCCTGTGACTTCCCTCGGAAATCTCGTAGACGTCCTTGGATTTTCCCCTGTACACGAGTTTTTCCCCTGACATGCCTGCTCCTCCGCTCTGTAATATGCCCTGCCGCGACGCACCTGATCCGCCGTCGGATCGGCATCGCGTCGCCCTTCTCTTCCTATACTATCATTTCCCGCGCCTCATCCAATGAACCGCCGGCAGGTATCGTGATCGACAAGGGCCCCGATGAGGGCGAAGACCATCCATACCACACGATTCCGCCTGTTCATCAACCCTAAAAATATCCTGGAGGGAAAATAATAGATGGCCATGCCGATGACGCGTGCGATCCAGCGGGGGATGCAGCAGCTCCCCGGCCGGCTTATCCCCGCCCCTGCGACACGCCGGCGCCGGTATCACACCGGTTCACTCGACACACCCCGGGACGGATCATGGAGTGAGGGCGCGGCCACGCCGGGTCTCTTAAGGCGCTCGTACGCCGCGGCAAAGGAGATTATGCACACCGGGTAGGTGGCCAGGGTCCCCACCAGGAGGAGAAGCACGCCGAGGAGCATTATCAGCCCCAGGAGAAGCGAAAGGAGAAAGAGGGTCCCGGTATGGCCCCTCGTCATTTCGAAGCTCTCTCGGAACGCGTCGATCACCTCCATCCCGTCGAAGACAAGGTAGTAGACCATGGAGAGACGCAGCATGACGATGACCAGGCAGACGACGCATGCCGCTCCTGCTGAAATGGTGATGACGGGAAAAAAACCGAAGCTCCACCCGTGAATCGCGAACTCCACGAGGAACCCGATCCCCACCGGGACCATCGCCGCGATGACGATGGAAGCGTAAAGCCAGTAGGCCCCGAGGAAGCTGCCGAACTGGTTGAAGCCCTTGAAGAGGTCCTCCACGGTCCCCCCTTCGCCCCGCGCCGTCTTCAGGGCGAAAATGGAGAGCCCCGCCGAGAGGATCGGGGCCACGATGATGTTGAACACGAAGTTGACCATGGGAATCATCCCTCCCGCCGCGGAGAGGACCAGGAACACCATCAGGATCCCGATGGAGTTCCCCGCGTTGGTGGTAAAGCCCTTCCACCCCGCTTCGATACATTCGCCGATGCGCAATTCCCTGTTCATGGCCGCCTCCTGCAGATGGTAGTGGTTCGCGGAATTTCCCTCGCGGGTACCCGGTGGTCCCTGTCCCCGGAGCGGCTCCTTCATCAGCATGGGGCCATGCATGGAAGACGATCCCCCTTCGTCACGGACCAGGCAATGATACTACCACGCCGCCGGGGCATGTCAAGCATATACGGAAAGGCTCCGCAGCGAGGCGCGCGTTTTCCTCAGTCACGCCCTGCCGGGCGCGGCGCCCCCCGGGCATGCCTATCCCTGCCTGTCCCTGAGGAGGCCGTTGAGAAGGATCGTCTTGAAAGATGAGAGGGCATCATGAACCGTCAGCCTGTTTTCCACGATGAAGCCCGGGGTGAACACGCGGTTGACCGCGGCGTCGTAGAATCCCTCGATGAACAGGGGGTTGATGTCCCTGAACTGCCCCTGGCTGATTCCCTTCTTGATGATCTTCAGGAACACCACGGTATACTGCTCCCTGAGCTGGACGATCTTTTCCTCGATATCGGGATAGTAATGGGCCGCGTCGGTCACGATGGTGGGGGGAAGGTTCTGCACGGTTTCAAATATAATATCAAAAAATGCGATGAGAAGTTTTTCCGGGTTGTCCTCGATGAGCTGCGTCCGGTAGAACCCGTCGCTGAGCCTGGAAATGATATCAGCGGCGAACCGGTCGAGTATCTCTTTCTTGTCCTTGAAATGGCGATAGATCGTTTTTTTCGAGATGCCGCATTCCCTGGCGAGCATGTCGACGGATACTTTTTTCAGGCCATGGGCAATGGCCAGCCGGTGAAAGGTTTCGAGAATGCTCTGCTGTATCGTTGTATCGGACATTGTTCAAGGGTCCCGGAAGCTTCCTATATCAGGTCCCGGATTGTCTCCATGTCAATGATAATTTGCTTGAGAGAGACGACGTTTCTACATTTTTCCTGCGGCGATGTCAGGCCGAGGAATCCCAGGAAGCGTACTTCATTTTTTTCATGAGGATGGGTGTCACGAAAATATCGGACAGGTACGCAGCAAGAATGCCGGCGCTGGCGATAACGCCCATGGTGGCGATGCTGGCGACCCTGGAAAACGCGAGAACGATAAAGCTCAGGCACAGGATGATCGAGGTTTCGGTTACGGCCGACCCCACGACGGAGAAAGTATGGGAAAGGCCGCGGGCGAAATCACCGCTCTCCTCGATGTCGCTCCTCAGGTGGGAAAGAAGGTGAATGGTGTCGTCGACCGCGAGCCCCATGATCATGGGCGCCACGGTCATGGTTACGAACTCGAGGGGAATGTCGCAGTAACCCATGATTCCCCCCACGATGAGGACGGGAAAAATATTCGGTATCATCGCGATGATACCCAGTCTGACGCACCGGAACACGAACACCATCAACACGCATATGATGACGAAGGCGGTACCGACGGACCTCAGGAGACCGCGGGTGACGTACTGGTTCATCATCGCCATCTGGTAGGTGGAGCCGCTGAAAAAATGGCCCGTGGCAGCGGGGGCGTGTTCCGCCACGAGTTCCCCGATCCTGTTGATGTTTCTTTCAATCGCGAGAGAGCTGAAATCGGAGAGCTCGATGAGAATCCTCGTGGTGGAACGCGAACCGGTCATCCATTGACCCAGGAAATCCGGGTCGACCTTCTCCGCTATGGCGATCATCCAGCCCAGCATCTGCCTGTCCCCCGTGATGGCGCCCTGGGCGGCGGGTTTCCCGTACATCAGCGAATCCATGTTCCTGACCATCCCCGCCAGGGAGGTCGTCCTCTTCACGAGGGGAAGCCCGTCGATCGCCCTCTCGAGGTTTTCCACCATCCGCACGTTTCCCGGGTCCTCCAGCCCGCCCTTCGGAAACAGGAGCACCAGGTCCATGGCCTCTCCCGAGGCGATCTCCGATTCCCCGATCCTCGCCTGGTCCTTCATGTGGGGAAGCTCCGTTCCCATCATCTTCTCCGCGTCGAAATCGACCTTCAGCCTGGACACCCCCGCGAGGGCGACCGCCGTGAGGGCGATAAAGACGATCATGATCGGAGCGCTGTAGCGGCTTAGCCAGAGGGAAAAAAGCCGGAGCGTCTTTTCAAACACGTCGAGTCTTCCCCCTTCCGTGGAGGGCTCCCGATCGGGACCCGAGGCGAGAAACACAGGGAAAAAGAGCATGCTGTAGATATACACGGAGGTGATGGAGAGGGCCGAGGTGATGCCCACCCACCGTATCGGCTTTATCTCGACGAAAACAAATGAAAGGAGCGCGGCGACGGTGGTGAAGGCGGTGAAGAGAATCGGCCGCGCGCTCTTTTCGAGGGCGTACACCACGGAACCGGCCCTGTCCCCGGTCTGCTGGAACCGAAGCCGAAAAAAACGGTTGATGTGCACGGAATACCCGATGGAGACGCCCATGGCCAGGAGCACGGGCACGGCGATGAACGCGCTGTCCATGGAGGCGCCCACCCATCCCTCCATCCCGAAAACGGTGATCACCGAAAGGCCCAGGACGCCGAGGGCCCCCGCGACCCCGCGGATATTCCTGAAAATCAGTATGGTGAGGAGCAGGGCCACGGCGGCGCCGAGGGCAAGGATGCGCCCCAGGTCTTCCATCATTTCGGCTTCCTTCCTGTAGGCGTACACCGGCACGCCCGTGGCCGTGAAACGCACGTTGTCGACCCTGACGGACCGCACGACATCGTACGCCGCCCTGCCCACGGCGAAAAGAGGCTTCTCCTCTCCCTTCCATTCATCGGCCTGCGGATAGGGATGCAGGCCCAGGCGAATCCATGCCTGACGGTTGTCCGACGAGAAAAGGACCCCCCTCAGGTATCCCGACTCATTACACCGCTGTTTATAATATCCGACGGTCGCGTCCGTTTCCAGGAGGCGGCCGTCTTTGAAGCGAAGCGCCATGCCGGGACCGAAGGGGCCGCTGATATGCACCGGCGACACGACCTCCTTCGCCAGCGGCACCTCCTTCCGAAGGCGATCGCCCACGGTACGGATCGCCTCGAGGGAGGCGCGGGAGAACACGTCGTCGGATTCGACCAGCACCCCCACGAAATCATTGTTATGGAAAAGGCGCCTGAATTCCTGCTGGTTCCTGAGGACGGGGTCGTCCTCGAGGAAAAAATCCTCGATGTTCACGGTGATGTCGAGACGCAGGAGCCCCGGGACGGCTGCCGCCGCCAGAATGGCGGCGACGATGATGACCGCCGCTTTCCTCGCGAGAATGCCCCTGAAGAACGCGTTTAAAAATCCCTGCCTGTCAGTCACGTCGCCCCGGCCATTGCCGGGGGGAAGCGGGGCCCGTCTGTTCATGCCGCGGGCTCCCGGTGATGCCCGGCGATGGTGTCTTCCATCCAGGAGGCCGCCCTCTCCGCCATCATCTCCAGCTCGTCGTAGGGCGTGTATCCGTCATCCGTCGGGGGAGGGGGAAAGAGGGGCTCACCGATGACCATCTTCATCCGTATCCAGTTGGGACCCATCGGTTTTCCCCTGAACATCCGTGGCGTGATAATATACACCATCGGCACGATCGGGGCCTGGTGCCTCCAGGAGAGGAGAAAGGCGCCCAGGCGAAAACTGTGAATGGTCTGGCTCATCATCGAGAGGTTTCCCTCGGGAAGAAAATGGATGTGGTGCCTGCGCCTCAGGGCCTCGCCGACGGGCCCGGAGATCATATCAAGGCCCTTCGCCCTGGCGGGGATGGGAAAGGCCCGGTGGATGCGGAGAAGACGCCTGGCGATGGGGACCTCGAAATTCCTCTGCGCGACGGCGGTGTGGAGGGCCCGGGGAAGGACCACGAAATTCGCGAAGACCGTGTCGAAATAGTGGCAGTGATTGGATATAGTGATGCATCCCCGCTTTCGAAGGATCTTCAGGTTCTTCCTCCCCTCAACCCTGAAACCAAAATAGATGGCCGCGAAAATGGTGATGATGTAGCTGATCAGAAAGGGGACGGCCACCAGTATCTCGTACCACCAGTCCATGTAGATGAACGTGAAGGGCTTGTCGAAATCGATCTTCTTGCTGTTGTTGACCTGGATGATCTTTTCCGGCGGAATTTCGGGCCGTCCCTGTTTGGCCGCCACCGCGTTTGCTCCCCTGGCGTTCATGTCAGCACTGGCTCCTCGTGAGTTCGGGAACAAGATCCTCCTCGGTCATGCCGGTCCACCATGGCCTGGGTTCGTGTCCCACGGCCGACTCGATCTCCGCCGCGGCCACCTCCCCCGCCAGGGCGTCCGCGAAGAATTCCTCCATCGAGGTGATGCACCGGTCCATCCGGTAATGTTCCGCCATTTCGAGGACCCCCTGCCTCATGTTCCGCAGCTCCCCCCGGCGCTCATACCAGTAATCGATCCTCCCCGCCAGGGAATCGGGATCGTCCATGGTAAAGGTCAGTCGCTCTTCCAGGGCGAACTGCGAAGCCGCGCTATGGGGTGAATCGCTGATAAGGCAGGGAAGACCGCAGCCGATGGCCTCGAGGCACGAAAGGCTCTCCAGCTCGACCACGGACGAGTGGAGGTAAAGGTCCGCCGTGTTCAGGTAGCGAAGCTTGTCCTCGTGGGAAATGAATTCTATAAGGGGCCTCACGGGAAGCTCCTCCCCCATTTTTTTCAGCTTGTCGGTATTCTCCCCCTTCCCGCAGAGGAGGAGCTGGATATTGTCCCTGTATTTCGACCTGCGCACGCCCTCGATCAGGAGCTCCTGGCGTTTTTCCAGGGCGTGGCGGCCGATGTTGAGAATCACGAACCTGTCGCCGAACCACCCGGGGCGCTCCATCTCCATCGGTTCGTATTCCCTTGGGATGCCGTTTGAAATGACCCGGAGGTGGGCCCTGCTTCCCTTTTCCGCCAGGAGGTTCGCGGCGAAGCGGGAGGGACAGTGGATGGCGTCAACCTGCTTGAAGAGGCAGAAATTGAAGAGGGCGTGGAACATCGTTTCCATCTTGGGGTCTTCCTTTCCCATGGCGGCGATGATGTTCTGGGGCTGAACGTGACTGGCCCCCGTTACGGTGATGCCCATTTCTTTCGCGACCTTGACCGCCGTGCGCGCGGCGAAAAAGGGAAGCTGGACCTGCACCAGATCCGCGCCCCGGTACGCTCTCCTGAGCACGGATTTCTTGCCCCACGCGAAGAGGAAGTTCATTTTTTCCAGGGATTCCCTCACAAAGGGGAGGTAGAAGCCGGGCACTTCATAAAATTCGTAATCATCCTCCAGGCTCTCCGCCTTCGTGGAGACCACGGCAACCCTGTGGCCCCGGTTGACAAGCTCACTGACGACCCGCTTCGTGGCCACCACGGAACCGTTCCCGCCGTTCCAGCTGTCGATAACGAACACTATTTTCATGGCACCCATCCTTTTTCATGCCCCTGGCGAATGGCGCCTTCATCTTCCCCCCGCCTGATAAGCATCATCAAACCGGAAGAGAAGGCTTGGTATCTGAGGTTAAACGCACAGGCATGGTGATTGAGTTATTCTATCTGTGTATTAACAGGTATGGAAAGGCCATGATGGGGGGTCATGTCAAGAATTTTTGGAAACTATTATTAAATTAATGGAAACGATTATTTAAAATTATGGTTCCCTTTTCATTAATAATGGAAAATAATTCAATTTTTAGTCCAATTAATGATATTTTTACGAAACTATTTTTTTACAGATGGAAACTATTTATTTGTTTAAGGAAACCACCCGCGTCTTTCTTATGCGCTCATCAGCGCAGGCCGGGGGGCGTCGGCATCGCGTCGATGAGCCGGTGCACCTCATCGATCGTTTCCTTCTGGCCACCCGAGGTGCCCACGCGATAGGCAGGCACCGGGGGAAGCGTCTTGCCTTCACAGTAATGCCCGGGCATTTCCATCGCGTCCAGGTTGTGGTGCCACAGGATACCGGGATCATCGAGGAGAGCCCCGATGGGGAACCTTTCGATCCATCCCCCCTCGCGTTCCCGGGTCAGGAGGAGCACGAGCCCCAGCCGCGCCCTCCGGCGCTCGGTCTTTTCATAGCGCACGGTCTGGCCGATCTTTTTTCTTACCGTATGGGCCGCGCGCCTGCCGATGCCGACCAGTTCCCTCCCGTGGATCAGCACCTGGTCGTCGTCGATAATGCTGATCATCTGCAGCGCTCCGGCGATCGTGCTCTTTCCGCTGCCCTGGGGACCGAGGATCAGTATCCCCCTTTTTTTCAGAATGGAATAGAGCCCGCACCCGTGCACGAAAAGGGCGGGCGTGAGGCAGTGCGCCAGGAATCCGATGCAGCTCCTGAAGATGTTCATGTTGCATGCGTCTTCGCCGGTGACGCGGAGGGCCCTGATCCCGCATACCCGGTCCGTCTCTATCCGGAGCGGCCCTTCCGATGCCTCCACCGCCAGCGTCGCGTCGGGAGAATCGGCCGGCGGACCCATGGCAAACACGTCTCGGATGAACATATCATCCGGTATGGAGCAATTGAAGCTCTTTCCCAGGAGTCGAATTGAAAAACAGGCGTGGTTGAATGAATACGACATAGGCACAACGCCGCCCCTCGGACATTCCGCACCGCGGCCGGCTCCCGTGAGACTACACCCATCGCCGGAAGAGGTCAAGGAAATAATCTCGCGGCGGCCCGTCGCCCGGGACGCCCTGCCGCCGCGTCGCCTTTTCGCCGACGAAGAAAATAGTGGACAGGCTCCCGCACATCTGAAAGGGGTGGGCATAACAGTTCGCGAAGGAGGTGAACAGAAGGTGAAATTTTTTGAGACCGCGCGCTTCGATCCCTGGTGGAACATCCTCATCATCACCGCGGGCTCCGTGATCTGTTCCGTGGGGCTCAAGGGTATCGTGGTCCACCACGGCTTCATACCGGGAGGCATTTTCGGGCTGGGGTTCCTGTTTTATTACCTGCTTCCGGTGCTCTCCGCCGGCATCTGGTATCTGCTTTTCAGCATACCGCTCTTCGTCCTCGCCTTCACCCGGGTGGGCAGGCGCTTCTTTTTTTACAGCCTCTACGCCATGGTGGTGGCGACCCTCTCCTACGAGTTGATCAGCCTGGACTTCGGCATACAGAACCAGCTCTATGCCGCGATTCTTTCCGGCGTGGTCTGCGGTTTCGGCGCGGGCATCGTGCTCCGCTCCCTGGGGTCAAACGGCGGCCTCGACGTGGTGGCGGTAATGCTCAACCAGAAGTTCAACCTCGGCATAGGAAAGGTCTACTTCTTCTTCAACTTCCTGCTTTTTGCGGCCAGCATCATTTTCATCGACATCGATCTTGTCATCGCATCGCTCATCCTGGTATTCGTCATGTCCGTCGTCCTCGAGTACACCCTGGCCCTTTTCAGCCAGAGAAAGATCGTGATGATCCTCTCGGAACAGAACGAACGAATCGCCGCCACCATGCTCGAGCACCTCAAGATAGGCGCCACCTTCCTTAAGGGTACCGGCGCGCACGGCGGAGGGGAAAAGAACATCATCATGGCCATCACCAACAACATCATGCTGAAACGCCTCGAGGAGGTGGTTTTTTCGACGGACGAGAACGCCATCTTCATCGTTGAGAACACGTTCAACGTCATAGGCACGGGATTCTCGCGGCGCAGGATCTATTGAGCCGCGCCGCCGGCCCCCGACGGGATCCCTCTCGAGTTCTTCATTAATATTGCGCATCGACACGCGCCCTGCACCACCCGCATCAGCGGAAAAACGCAGCGGCGAAGCTGCCGGCCATCCCTCAGATGCGCATAAAAAAATTTTTTTTCATTGATAAGAATGGCGTCGACGGGTAGGTCTGCCAAAACCGCAGTGTGCTTCCCGTTTTGTTGCGCAGGTGCGCAGCGAAACGGCGGCACCCGGAGGATGGAATGATCGAAATACTGCCCCAGGCCACAACGAAATACTCCCTGGACTACTACGCCACGGACCCGATTTTCCACGCCCCCGTGGCCGACCTCCGCGTCGACGCCAGGGCGATCATGTCAAAGCTTCGCGGAAGGACGATCTGGATGGTCAACTCAACGGCCCGGGGCGGCGGCGTCGCGGAGATGCTTCCAAGCCTCATCTCCCTTATGAACAACCTGGGCCTGAAGGTCCGGTGGGCGGTGCTCCGTACAGGGCGGGAGGAGTTCTTTCATCTCACCAAGCGCATCCACAACATGATACACGGCGACGCCGCCTCGGGCGTCGATCTCGGCGCGAAGGAGGCGCGTCTCTACGAGACGGTCAACGCCGAGAACGCCGATTCGTTCAGGAAGGAGCTGAAGCCGGAGGACATACTCGTCATACACGATCCCCAGCCCCTTCCCATGGGACAGATGCTCGCCCGGGAGCTCGGCCTCCCCGCGATATGGCGGTGCCACATCGGCCTGGACCGGCGCCTCGACGTCACGGGGAAGGTATGGCGCTTCCTCCGGCCCTACACCGAGGGGTACCGGCACGCCGTGTTCTCCGCCCCGGAGTATGTCCCGGATTTCATGGCGGACCGGTCTACCATCATCCACCCGGCAATCGATCCCCTCTCGCACAAGAACCAGGAGCTTTCGGTCACCAAGCTCACCGGCATCCTCTGCAACAGCGGCCTCCAGCCGGCATACGAGCCGGTGGTGACGCCCAACTACCGGCAGAAGGTGATGGCCCTCGACGAGAACGGCTCCCATGTCCCCCCGGGGGAGATCGGGCTTGTCTTCCGCCCCATCGTGCTCCAGGTATCGCGGTGGGACAGGCTGAAGGGATGGCTTCCCCTTCTCGACGCCTTCATACGACTGAAGGGCCGCTCCGTGATTGACAACGGCGGCGCCAAGGTCCAGCGGAAGCGGCGCCGCCTCTCGCTGACGAGGCTCGTACTCGCCGGTCCCGACCCCGCGGCCATCGCCGACGACCCCGAGGGGCTCCAGGTCCTCGAGGAAATACGCAGGAGATACGCCTCCCTTGACCCGGACACGCAGCGCGACATCGCCATCGCCCTCCTCCCCATGAAATCCCACAAGGAGAACGCGCTCATCGTGAACGCCCTCCAGCGATGCGCCGCAGTCATCGTCCAGAACTCGCTCCAGGAGGGTTTCGGCCTCTCCGTCACCGAGGCGATGTGGAAGCGGAAGGCGGTCCTGGGCACCACGGCCTGCGGGATCCGGCAGCAGATCCGCGACGGGATGGACGGGGTCCTGGTAGGGAACCCCGAGGACCCGGATGAGATCGCGGACAAGCTGGGGCTGCTTCTCAACAACTCGATCCGACGCTACAACCTGGGGCGAAGCGCCCAGAGGAGGGTCTACGACCAGTTCCTGGTCTTTCGCCAGATATCGGCCTACCTGAAGCTCCTGGGGACAACGGTCTAGCCCCGCCTCCCCTCCCTGGCCCTCTGCCGCGGCCCCTGGCCCCACGGCCCAGCCGCAGGGGACGGATTGAA
This sequence comes from uncultured Leptospirales bacterium, assembly GCA_964554685.1. GTDB lineage: Bacteria > Spirochaetota > UBA4802 > UBA4802 > UBA5550 > RBG-16-49-21. The sequence goes on from CAZKPR010000004.1 coordinate 41,418, forward strand.
TGTCCAGTCACCCCGCATGGTCCAATGGACCGCCAGGGCGTCTCTCCTGGAGGGAGGCGCCCTTTCACGCCAGACCGGGGGATCCGGTTAGGCACAATCCGGCAGTAAAAATAGTGCTTTACGAAAGAACTGCATCAGCATCAAGTGTTACTATTATTATTTTTATAACACTTATCGCATCCGTTTTTACTATCGATACCGCATGCGCCATGGGAACAATCGCGGTCATGACGCTCCCTGCCATCACAATCACCGGGGACCGGAGCGCGCCGACTACCGCGATGCTGATGAGGCTTCGACGGAGCCACAGTCCGGGAAGGCGATCCGGGCCGTACTTACGGAGGCGAAACCGGCACGAAATTTTAGCGCCGCGGGTGCCCGGCCCGGATCAAACGGTACGCGAAAAAAGGAGAGAACAGATGAAACAGGGAATCAGGCTCGTGGCATTGCACTGTATTGTTATCGCCGCAATTCTTGGCGGGGGATGCGGCACAACCGAACTGCCCGCCGACACAAGGCTCTTCCTCGTGGGGATGGGACCCGGGGATCCCGATCTCGTTTCAGTGAGGGCCCTGAACGTGATCAGGGCCGCGGACGTCGTGGTGTACCTGGAAGGGGCGAAGGAAAAATTCCGGCATGTTGCCGGCGGCAAGGAGGTCATCGCCGTGCCCTACGGGTTCTGGCGCAACTACGGGAAGGATCCCTCCGACCTGCCCGAAACTGACGCGCGGAAGGAAAAGGAAATCGCCCCCATACGGAAGGAGTTCATTGGACGTGTGCGCGACGCGGCGTCGCGCGGCAAGGTGATCGCGATCCTTGACAGCGGGGACCCCCTGATATACGGCCCCTGGGCCTGGATCCTCGAGGAATTCGAGGACCTCAAACCCTCCGTGGTGCCGGGGATCAGCTGCTTCAACGCCGCCCACGCGGCATTGAAGAAATCGCCCACCATCACGGCATCGACCAAGTCGGTCATACTCACGTCGAACGACTGGCCGGGGAAAACGGACACGATCGATTCCATCGGGAAGCACGGGGCCTCCATGGCGCTGTTCACCATGAAGGCCGACTTCGATTTCTTCATTGGAAAGCTGAAGGCCGCGTATCCCTCGCGCACGCCCGTCGCCCTCGTGCTCCACGCGGGCAATAAAGAAAAGGAAAGGGTCATCACGGGGACCCTGGGCACCATCTCGGAACAGGTCAGGAATACCCGGCTCCCCTTCGAGTACATGATCTACATAGGCGACTTCATCACGTACCGGGAAAAGAGGTAACAGGCATGGCGCGACCCCGCGTCATAAACCTCATGCCCCGGGCAGGTACGCGGCGTGCCGGTCCGGGGGCCGGCTGAAACGCTCTGCGGGAACACCAGGGCTGATCGGCGCGCGGGCAGGGGTCACACCGGGGACGCGCCGCTCTCGAGAAGAACCCTCTCGAAAGACGCCGCGCCCTCCGGCGTCGCGAAGCGCCAGTGGGACCACCAGATTCCATCGGCTTCAATTCCATGGCGGGCGAGCACGCCGTTCACCCAGGCCTCCTGCTCCGGGAAGCGGGGCCGTCCCTCGGCGTCACGGTGGGTCATTTCCGGTATATGGAGATACAGCGACGTCATGTCATAAGGCGGCACGTAATTGAGCGGCCCGATGTAGAATTCATAGGCGTTTTTATCCATTTCGGATTGCCCGGGAAGACCGCGCATGATGTAGCGGCGTGGAAATGCCTGTTTCAGATCGGTCAACGACAGATCCTTCCCGGCATGCCGCAACGGAAGCGCACCGGGACAGGGGGATCATGAACGCGGCGCGCCACTATACCTTTCTGACGATCTTTACCATGGCGCCGTGGCGAAACAGCGCCTGGGTCCCACCCCCCTCCATGACAATGGCAAAGGCGGTATCCGGATCGATGACGCGGGACCCCGCGAGGTAGGTCACCGGCGTCGCGGCAAAGGCCTCCCCGGACAGCGGTGTCGAGGGCCCCATGAGAACCACTTCCCGGGCCCCCGAAGCGTGGCCCATGATCTCACCGAAGGTACCGTTTATCAGCGACGTCGCGGTGACGATGATGAGGTCCGCCTCCCCGCATCGCTCCGCCAGGGTCGCCGGGTCGCTCACCAGGGGATGTTCGACGGTCCTCTCCTCGTACACGCTTACCTCGCATCCCTTCCGCTTCAGCATCGCCGCCACCGGCTCGATGAGGCCGACCATGGCCACGCGGTCCCCTGCTTTCACGTCAACCCGGTCGAAGACATCGCCTTCATCGCCGCTTCCCTCGATGTTCACCAGGGCGTTGAAGGCCGCGAGGCAGAGGGAGCGCGACAGCAGGTCGCCCCGTGCATGCAGTTCCAGGAGATCGCCGACACGGGACCCCCTTACGGTACCCGCCGCCCTGAACACCGTGCAGTTCCCCCGCCGGTCGCGAAGGATATTCGCGCTCAGGCCGACGCTTCCGTTCTCGAGCTGGACGGCGTGATAACCGAGGCCAAGGACCGCCCGAAGAACACGGAGGCCCTTTTCTTCCTCTGTCAGCGTGGCGATGCACTGCTCCATGACGACCTGGTTCCCCCTACCATTCAAAGCCGAGGGAGAGCCCCACGCCGAATCCCTTGATGAAATAGTAGGTCACGGGCACGTCAATGACCACGGGGCCGAAGCTGAATCCCACGCCCGCCGTCACCTTGGGCAGCCACCACTTGCCCATCGTGCCCTTCTGCTCCCCGTATACCAGTGCGAAGCCGGGGGACGTGGTCGTTATCCCACCGGTGAGATCAAGAATGTACGCCCAGGTGTGCCCCCGGGCCTTTATGTGCGACTCTCCGATGGCGAAATCGATGCCCCCACCGACGGAAAGGTTCAGTACCCAGAGAAGGCGTATGGACGTCGACGCCTCCAGGGGAACCACGTAGGACTGGGTGAATATATTGAATTTGAATTGCGGCTCCACCAGGTATCTCTGCAGGGGCGACCCGCCGATGGTGTCGCTGTGATACCCGAGGTTGTGCTTCATCACCAGGTCGTTCCGCTGGTAGTAAAGGCCGGTCCCCACGGAAACGCCGCGCCACACGAAGACCTGGTATCCCGCCTTCACCTTCTTGAATATCTGGTAGTTGATCGCCACGCCGGTGTTGAGGCCTCTCACCTTGTAGTCCTCGTAGGTGAAGGGTACGTAGCCGAACTTACCCGCCACGTAGAGCCCGTCAAGCTTCGAATTGAAATGCCCGAGGTGCAGCCCCACCTGGAGGGACCAGGGAACCAGGGCCGCGCCGGCGTCAAGGTCCCCCTTGTACCGCAGTTTTTTCGAAAGGTCCTTGTAATAGCCGATTTCAAAGGCGGGGAGGTGGGCCCCCGCCATGGTACCCACCGTCACGGCGACGATATCGTATCCCTGGTACCCGCGCTGGGTCGCGGCGTGGGCCGAGTAGGCGCTGGCGTTGGCGAGCCCCCTGGCCAGCTTCTTCTGCGACTGGTACTTCAAGAGCTCCGCCCTGACGTCCCTGAGGACGTTCTGCACCGCGGCGTCGACACTTGCCTGGGACACCCCGGTAACCTGGGGAGAGCGCGCGTCGATAAGTATCCATGCCATGGCACGGTCATTCAGGCCGAATGCCAGCAGCGTCAGCAATGATACGATCATGATCCTTTTCATGAAGGCCTCCTCGGCCGCGAGGGCACGCGGAATTATCTGATGCCTCAGAGGAAGGGACAGGGCGCCCCCCATGGGCACCGAAGGAGTGGGCCCCGGCACCGCATCGGTGCCGCGTCGCGAAGACGCCAACCCCCGCGGCGCGCCCAAACCTTCATTCTGCAATAATAACCAGCGGGACGGGGCCTATGCAACAAAAAATATGATAATGAATGATATTTATTCAGCAATTCATTGCATCCGGGGAAAAGAGCGGCCCGTATTTTTTTTGTTGTTATTTTTCCTGTTGCGTGCCACGATCACCACTTATTTCTCTCATCAACCATACAACTGGAGGAACACCAATGAATATCTGGAAAGCCTCAACAATCACCCTGGCCATTGCCCTCGTGCTCTCCCTCGGTCTCATGGCGAGGAGCGCCCAGCCACACATGAAGTCCGCGCTCCAGGCCCTGAAATCGGCGAAAATGCATCTCAACAAGGCAACCCACAACAAGGGAGGCCATCGTCTGAAGGCCATCGCACTCGTTAACGAAGCGATCAGCGAGGTCCAGAAGGGGATCGCGGCCGGCGCCGATTAATATACCCCGCGTCAAAGAGGACACGAGCCGAGGACATCCCGCCGCCGCGCGGGATGTCTGTTTTACTTATCCTCCGCCGTTACAATGATCGAATCGGCATTTCCTCCACGTGGCGGTTGGAAGTCCGATTTTTGGTAAAACTAATTGACATATGATCGAATGATTGACTGCAGTATGTAAAATGGCACCGCATCAGACCAGAATGTCCGGCACCATACGTCAGACAGTCAAAAACATCTCCCGCGCAATGTCCCGCCTCGTCGAAAAGGCGAAGATGACCGAGCACACCTTCATGATCATCATCGCGCTGATAATCGGGATGCTGGGAGGATTCGGCGCCATCGCCATCCGCGCCATGATCAAATGGATATCGTCCCTCTCCTTTCCCGGAAGCGGGACCGTGCTCGAAAACATCACCGCAGCGCCATGGTACGTCATCGTCGCCGCGCCCGTCGTCGGCGGGCTCATCGTGGGTCCCATCATCCACTTCCTGGCGAGGGAGGCCAAGGGCCACGGGGTTCCCGAGGTGATGCAGTCCCTTATCCTGAAGGGCGGCGCCATTCGCCCCCGCGTCGCCTTCGTGAAGGCCCTGGCGTCCTCCATCACCATCGGCACCGGGGGCTCCGTGGGCCGCGAGGGGCCCATCGTCCAGATCGGCGCGAGCCTTGGTTCCACCATGGGCCGTTTCTTCAGGGTATCGCCCACGCGCATGAAGACCTTCGTCGGCTGCGGCGCCGCGGCGGGCATCGCGGCCGCGTTCAACGCCCCCGTCGCGGGGGCACTCTTCGCCGTGGAAATACTCCTGGGCGATTTCGCCTTCACGCAATTCTCTCCCATCGTCATCTCCTCCGTCATGGCCACGGTCATCTCCCACAGCTTTGAGGGCAACTTCGCCGCGTTCCAGGTCCCGCGGTACCAGCTGGTGAGTCCCTACGAGCTGTTCTTCTATTTCATTCTGGGCGCCCTCTGCGCCTTCGCGGCCTATGCCTTCATCAAGGTCCTCTACTTCACCGAGGATTTCTTCGATAACCATTTCAGGATCCCCGAGTACCTCAAGCCCGCCGTCGGGGGAGTGGCGATCGGCCTCGTCGCCCTCGCCGTTCCCCAGATAATGGGCGTGGGCTACGACTCCATCAACAACGCCCTTCACGGCAAGACCGTCTGGCACATGGCCCTCCTGCTGATCTTCGTGAAAATCGTCGCCACCTCCGTTACCCTGGGGTCCGGGGGATCGGGAGGCATATTCGCCCCGTCGCTCTTCATCGGCGCCATGGTGGGCTGCGCCTTCGGCTGGCTCGTGCACGGCCAGTTCCCCGGGATCGCCGCGTCTCCCGGCGCCTACGCCCTCGTTGCCATGGGGGGCCTCGTGGCCGGCACCACCCACGCCCCGATAACCGCCATCATCATCGTTTTCGAGCTCACCAACGATTACCACATCATACTGCCCCTGATGATCACCTGCATCATCAGCACGATCATCTCCACGGGCCTTTCCCGTGAATCGATCTACACCCTGAAGCTGGTGCTCCGCAACATCCATATCAAGGACGGCGCCGAGATCAACGTGATGAAATCGATCTTCGTGAAGGACGTCTACACCCCCCACGCGGAGACCATCGCGAACCGCAGCAATTTCAACGACATCGTGAACACGGTCATCGCCGGAAGGGACCCCCTCTTCCCCGTCATCGACGGCAGGGGGAAGCTGACGGGGATGCTTTCGCTGAACGATGTGAAGGACCACCTTTTCGACAGGGACGTGCTGCAGAACCTGCTGATCGCGGATGACATCGCCGTGAAGGAATTCGACACCGTTACCCCGGACGACAACTGCCAGACCGCCCTTGACCTGATCGGGTCCGGCAACCTGGAAGGGCTCCCCGTGGTGCACCCCCGGAGGCCCGATACGCTCATGGGGATGATATGGAGACGGGACGTCCTGGAAGCCTACAACAAGGAGATCGAAAGGCGCGACCTCACCTCGACCTTCGCCAGCCAGATAACCATGAAGAACATCGACCAGAGCGTCCACTTCATGGAGGGATACGCCATCACGGAGATACCCGTTCCCAACTGGTTCGTCGGAAAATCGATCAGGGAAATCAACGTGCGGGCCAAGTTCGCCGTGGACATACTTCTCATCAGGACAAACACCGAGGAGGGCTCCAAGATAAAGGCCATACCTGATCCCGATTACGTCTTCTCTTTCAAGGACTCCCTCGTTATTGCCGGGGAAATCGGCAGGATCAATCTCCTGAAGAGCAGGTGCTGACACTCCGACTGCGGCGCGCCCGCGTCTTCCCGTCACCCCCGCCCCGGGGGCAGATTTACCCTCACGAGGGTGCCCCGTCCGGGCTCGCTTTCGATCTCAATGGCGCCGCCATGGGCCCTGGCGATATTGTTGCAGAGCACCAGCCCCAGACCGTATCCCCCCGTTTTTTTCGACCGCGACCTGTCGACCCTGAAGAAGGGCTCAAACACGAAGGGAAGGTCCTCGGGGGGAATCCCGACACCCTGGTCGCGGACCTCGACGACCGCCGCGCCCTCCACTTCACGCACCGCAACATCAACCCTGCCCTGCCCGGGTCCGGAAAATTTCAACGCGTTCTCAATCAGGTTTCTGAAGAGCATGGCGAGAAGCCTGCGGTCCCCCTGAATCCCAACGTCCTCGCCGCCGGTGAAGGAAATCTCTTCCGGCGCGACCTGCAGTTCACCGGCGGCCTCGCGAATAAGTGGCAGAAGCGCCGTCTCCTCCCTCAGGAGAATGGCGCCGCTCCGGTCAAGGCGCTCGGTCTCAAGGATCTCGGTCACCATCCTCTCCATTTCCCGCACGTCCTCGGCGATTGATCCACGCGTCGCCGCATCATCGGGGCATTCCAGGGCCACCTTGATGCGTGCCAGGGGCGATCGGAGCTCGTGGCTCACGTCGAGAAGAAGCTGCTCCCTCGAGCGGAGCATAAGGCGTATCCGCTCCCGCATCTCGTTGAAGGAGCGGGCAAGCTCGCCGAGCTCGTCCCGGCTCATGACATCGACCCTGTGATCGAGATTGCCCCCGGAGACCTCCCGCATGCCCGATGCGAGGCGGCGCACCGGCATCAGGATATTCCTGATAAGAAGAAAGCATATGCCGAGAATGATCGAGAGGAAGGTAATGAGGAGCATGAGGTGCAGCTCCTTCGCCTCGGCCGGGAAATTCCGCGTCGACAGCAGATACCGGTACGGCCCGTACTTCTTGCGGTAGAGAAACCTTCCCCGCTCCCAGGTGATGTCCCCGTCGGGGAGGCGCTGGACCCGGTGGGAGCGGCGCGGCATGGCCGGAGCGTCCGCCGATGACCAGGAGAACCCCTCTCCTTCTATCGAGAGGGCGAACCCGGTCCGTTCCGAAATGGCCCTGGCCCGGTCCGTGTCCGGCGGGATCCCGATGTCCCTGACGATATAATCGCTGTAGACCCTGATAGTCCGTATCAGGAGTTCCCTGTTCCGGGGCATGAAGTAATACCGGAAAAACGCCCCCACGAGCAGGTTGACCGCGATTCCCGCAACGATCATCGCGATGAAAAGCTTTGTAAAAATTGACCGTGCCGCCTTCATTGCCCCCCTGGCTCCTATTCCCTGTGGCCGATGAACTTGTAACCCGCCCCGCGAATCGTTTTCAAGAGACGCGGCTCCCGGGGGTTGTCCCCGAGCTTGGCCCGGAGCCTGCTTACCAGCACGTCGATGGAGCGGTCGAAGGAATCGTCGTCAAGGCCCTTAATCGACTCGAATATTCGGTCGCGGTCCAGGACGACGCCGGGATTCCTCGCGAAGAGCGAAAGGAGTTCGAACTCCATTGAGGTCAGGTTGATCTTCTCGCCCCGGAGGGTCGCCGTGTGCCCTTCCATGTCGATTTCCAGGGGACCGGCGACAACACGACGGTTCTCCCCTGCCGCGGCGCCCCTGCGGAGCACGGACTGGATACGCGCGACAAGCTCCCGCGGCTCGAAGGGCTTGGGAAGGTAGTCATCGGCACCGAGCTCGAGGCCCACGATCCGGTCCGCCACGTCGCCCCGGGCCGTGAGCATGATGATGGGCACGGCATGTTCCTTCCTGATGCGTCGGCACACCTCGAAACCGTCCATTCCGGGGAGCATGATGTCGAGGATGACGAGATCGGGAAGGGACTTCTCGAGAAGGGCCAGGCCCTCCCCGGGAAGAGCGGCGGTACGCACCGCCAGATCGAATTGCGTCAGGTAACCCGCCAGGAGATCCGTGAGTTTGGTGTCGTCGTCAATGATGAGGATGGTTTTCTTCATGAACAATTCCGGGCGCGGCGGGGGGCCGCCCCCGCCGCGCCTCGCCGCTATTCGAGGCGGCCGCACCTGTTATGGAACGATTCCATTTTTTCCGCAAGCGTATTTCTCTGCTCCGGGGTCAGCATGCGGTGAAAATCAACGAGAATGTCCGCCACGAAAGGCTTGAGCTCCCGCCATTTCGCCTCGCGCTGTTCGATCACGCCTTCGACGTCCTTTGCGGATATCCAGTCACTCCTCACCAGGGCAAGGACCTCCCCGCGCACCTTCGCCCGATCTTCGTGAAGCCGGGTTACCCGGTCAAGGACCTCGGTCTTCATCACGTCAAGCTTCGCCTGCTGCTCATCGGTGAGGTCAAGTTCCCTGGCCATGTGCGCCGCGATCCTGTCCGCTTTCTGGGCCGGTGTCATCGTGCAGAAACGATGTCCCACGGCGTAGCCGATGCCCGCGACCGTCCCCAGGGTGAGTAACGTTACGATGGCAATAACCGCTCCTTTCTTCATTTGAATCACGCTCCTTTAATCGTTGATGTGGCGGTTCTTATAACCTCGTCCATGGCGCCAGTGTCCCCGTGATGAGGAAGGGGCATCCAGAGCCGTGGGGGAAAAAGAACCGATGAAGAGAGTAT
>CAZKPR010000005.1:0-50359 GCA_964554685.1 uncultured Leptospirales bacterium
GACGATAAAGCTCGAGAACGTCGACGGCATAATCTTCAACCACCTCTACCAGTCGAGTTACGAGGCGGAGATGTCGCGCAGCTTCCTGAACGGCGTGAGCGAACTCGTGGAGAAACACCGCAAGCCCGTGGCCGTGACCCTCATCTCCGACGCGGCGGAAATCCTGGACATCTCCATGAACCATCCCTACCCGACCTTCACCACGCCCCTCCAGGCCGCCACGGCGCTCTGGGGGTCCCATTATTACCACCTCCGCCGCGAGGCCCGGAACAACCGCGGGACGCCCCTGGCCTTCGATATTGACATGGCGGCAATCGCCACGATACGGGAGCGTTGCGAGAAGGAATCGAGGATACCGCTTACCGACGAGGCCCTCGATGTCTGCGCCGCCGGGGGGATATTCCCCGTCCGGGGCGCCCGCCTATCCGGCGCCGATGACCCGGCCGTCTCGGCCTTCCCCTATCCCGCCGCGGTAAAGCTCCTTTCGCGTGACGCATCCCACAAATCCGATATTGGCGGGGTGAAGCTCAACCTCGGGTCCCCCGAAGAGGCCGCCGCCGCCATCGACGAGATCACGCGATCCCTCGGGGCACTGAGGAATCCCCCGGCCATCGACGGGTTCCTTCTTCAAGAGATGTCGGGGGGCGAGGAGTTCTTCATCGGCGGGAGGCGCGATCAGGTCTTCGGTCCCATCGTGATGGCGGGCTTCGGAGGCATCTTCATCGAGCTCTTCCGTGACCGGGCCATACGCATCGCCCCCGTGACTCCCAACGAGGCCGACGACATGCTCCGCCAGCTCAAGACCTTCCCGATTCTTGAGGGTATCCGCGGTCGAGGTCCCCTCGACATCGACGCTCTGAAGGAGCTCATCTGCAGGGTGTCCCACCTGATCTGCACCGTGGAGGATATCGAGGAGATCGACCTCAATCCCGTCATGGTGCGTCCCAAGGGTGAGGGCGTTTCCGTGGTTGACTCCCGGGTCTTCTTCAGAAAATGACCCTCGCGGCGGGAGTGTGTCGCTCGGCGCCCGTCCCCGCGATGATCCGGTTTTCTCCTTGACTTCATTGCCACGAGCATTCTATGCTTATTCCTCGTGTCCCCGGAGGCGCGTCGCGCATCACCAGCCTGGCGGCGTGATTACCGGGTGATTTGACCGCGGGAAAGGAGACCACGCAGAAGGTGAAGGCAGGTTGACTTCATGAACGCTCCGAAATCCTGGATCACCTCACTTCGTTCTCGCCTCTCCGCCCTTTTCCTCCCCGACGAGCCCGACCTCGAGGAACGGGCGCGGAGGAAGCTCTTCGCGATATTCATGCTTATCCTCGGCTTTCCCCTCCTGGCGTTCGGAATCCATCACCTGCTCAACGGAGTGTATGCGTACGGTGCGGTAGACGTCATCCTTTCCATTGTCATGATCAGCCTCGCTTTTTCACAGAAATACATAAAACGCATGGTCCTTCTCTACAGGGGCATGACCCTGCTCCTCTGGCTCCTGTTGTTCTACTGGTTGAAAACCGCCGCCATTAACGGGTACGCGAGCATCTGGGCGATTGTTACTCCCGTGTTCGTCTTTTTCCTTCTCGGAAAGAGGGAAGGCTTTGTCTGGGCCCTTACCATGGTCCTATTGTGCGCATTCTTTTTTTTTGACCCCCTCGGTCTTGAGAAAACCAACCGCTATTCCCTGGCATTTTCGGCACGCCACCTGGGAACCCTTCTCTTCGTGATCCTGATCACCTACTTCTATGAATCATCGCGCATGAAATTCAAGAAGGCCCTTGAACAGGACAGGGAGGAGCTCAGGAACCACCGGGACAACCTCGAGATCATGGTCGCCGAGCGCACCGAGGAGATCAGCAGAAAAAACATTGAATTGAACAGCACCCTTGGCCAGCTTCGGGAAACCACGGCGCAGTACCTTGAATCACAGAGGGAAAAAGAGCGAATGCAGGAACAGATCGCACATTCTCAGAAGATGGAGGCCCTGGGTACCCTCGTGGGGGGCTTCGCCCATAATTTCAACAACCTCCTCGGCGGGATCACCGGAAGCCTGAACTTCCTGGAAGTGCTCCTGAAAAACGAACGCCTCGAACGGAGAACCGATATCGAGGAGTGCCTCAAGCTGGGCATCGAATCGTCGCAAAAATCCGCCATAATAATCAGGCAGCTCCTCACCCTTTCGCGACGCCAGGACTTCAACCTCGTCCCGATGGACATACGGCAGTCCCTGAAGAATACCCTTTCCATCCTGAAAAGCAGCCTGCCGAAAAATATCCGGCTCGATTTTAATATTCCCGATGCACCCGCCTTTGTACTGGCCGAACCCGTGTACTTCGAGCAGGTGCTCCTTAACCTCTGCATCAACGCGTCCCATGCCATGACCATCATGCGCGGCCCCGGCGAATCCCAGGGAGGCACGCTCACGGTGATCTCCGACATCGTGGCGCCTGATGAATCCATCCTGCGTGAATTTCCAGGGGCGGCGGGAAACGGACCCTGGGCGCGCATCCGGGTGATCGACAGCGGGGTGGGGATCCCCGAGGAAAGCCGGGCGCGGATATTCGAGCCCTTTTACACGACGAAAAACATCGGAGGCGGAAGCGGTCTGGGCCTGGCCATCTCTTACGGCATCATACGGCAGCACGGAGGGTTCATCACCGTCGATGAACGTCCCGGCGGCGGATCCGTTTTCTCCGTCTTTCTTCCCCTTGACAGGGAACAGGCGCCCGCGGGGCGCGAGGCCGTTGCGTCGCCGGTCCGTCACGTCCCGCACCGCCGCGAAACCATCCTCGTGATCGACGATGAGCCCTTCATCCTCTACGTGATAAGGGGTTACCTGGAGGAATTCGGATGGGAAGCGATCATCACGGAAAAACCGGAGGAGGGAATCTCACATTTCCGGGAGCGCCACGATGACATTTCCGCCGTGATCCTCGATCTTTCCATGCCGGGAAAATCAGGCATCGAGGTATACGCCGAGCTCGCCGCCATAGATCCGGCGGTAAAAGTGGTTCTCTGCTCCGGCCTGATCGAATCGGAGGTTACCCACCAGGCCCTTTCCGCCGGGATCAGCAAGATTCTCTACAAGCCCTTCGAATCAGCCACTCTTCTCGATACGCTCCTTGACCTGCTCAACCACGGGTAACCCTTCCCGGCGTCAATGAATACCCGTCGCGTGCGAAAAGTCCGCCCCCATACGACATAATAAAAATTATTGTTGACAGTGCGATTGAAGATGAATTCGTTCAATAGTATATTTGTCAGGGGACCTCGAAGAGCCGCTGGTCAGACACCCGGATCGGCGGCGTGTGCAATGCCCTGCGTACCCGGGAAAAGCCGCCGCCTGGACAGGTGAATTTCCCATTTTTTCCCGGCTGGCCCCGGGGAAGGCCAGAGAGCGCGGGAGGGCTCCCGGGAAGCCCTTCATTCCGCCCTGCAATTATGCGTAGATACTACACCAACGGGAACGTGCCATGGAGTGGAGCGATATCATCATCTCGTCGAAAAAAGAGCCTGAGCTGTCCGAAAACGCCCTGATCGTTCTGGAAAAACGCTATCTTGCCAGGGACGACACGGGAGCCATACTCGAAACCCCGAAAGAGCTTTTCCTGCGCGTGGCGAAATTCGTGGCCTCGGCCGATTCCGCCTACGGCGCCCCCGTGGAAAGGGTCAACGAAATTGCCGGCCTTTTCTATGAAATGATGGCAAACCTCTCATTCCTTCCCAATACGCCGACGCTGATGAATGCCGGCAGGCCCCTGGGCCAGCTCGCGGCCTGCTTCGTCCTTCCCGTGGAGGACTCCATGGAGGGCATTTTCGACGCGGTGAAGCAGATGGCGCTGATCCACAAAAGCGGCGGAGGCACGGGCTTCTCCTTCTCCCGGCTCAGGCCCCGGGACGACATCGTGAAATCAACCGCGGGAGTTTCCAGCGGCCCCGTGTCGTTCATGAATATATTCAACGCGGCCACGGAGACCGTGAAGCAGGGTGGCACGCGGCGCGGCGCCAACATGGCGATACTCTCCGTGGATCATCCCGATATCCTGAAATTCATCCGGGCCAAGGAGGATAAGAACGCCCTGACGAACTTCAATATCTCCGTGGCCCTCACGGACTCTTTCATGGACGCCGTGGAAAGGGACGAGGAATACCCCCTTGTGAACCCCAACACGAAGAAGTCACCGGGGAGCCTCAGGGCCCGCGAGGTATTCGATCTCATCGTGCGCAAGGCATGGGAGAGCGGCGAGCCGGGCGTGATATTCATCGACCGCATCAACGCCGCCAATCCCCTCAAGAAAATCGGCGCGATAGAGAGCACCAATCCATGCGGCGAGCAGCCCCTCCTCCCCTACGAATCGTGCAACCTGGGATCGATCAACCTGAACAGGTTCATCAAGGAAAAGAAGGACGGCGCCGCCATCGATTTCGACGCGCTGAAACGCGTCACCCGCCTGGCGGTCCGTTTCCTGGACAATGTGATAGACGTGAACCGTTATCCCCTCGACACGATTCGGGACAACACCCTGGCGAATCGCAAAATCGGCCTCGGCGTGATGGGCTTCGCGGACCTTCTCGTGAGGCTCGGCGTGCCCTATGACTCGGAAGAGGCCGCGGAGCTCGCCGGGGAGGTCATGTCCGCGATCCAGGAGGAGGCGAAGCGCGCATCCGAGGACCTCGCTGTGGAGCGGGGGGCCTTTCCGAACTTTCCCCGCTCGGAGTACGCCTCGGCGGGAGCACAGCCTCTCCGCAACGCCACCACCACCACCATCGCCCCCACGGGCACGATCAGCATCATCGCCGGGTCGTCGAGCGGCATTGAACCGATTTACGCCCTCGCCTACGTGCGGAACGTGATGGACGATAACGTTCTCGTGGAGGTCAACCCCCTCTTCGAGGCAATGGCCCGCGCCAGGGGGTTCTACAGCGAAGACCTCATGGCCCGCATCGCCGACGAAGGTTCCGCGGGCGGGGTTGACGGCGTTCCCGATGAGGTGAAGCGCATCTTCGTCAGCGCCCACGACATTTCTCCCGAATGGCACATCCGCATTCAGGCGGCCTTCCAGAAATTCACTGACAACGCGGTTTCGAAGACAGTCAATTTCAGAAACGACGCGGCAATGGAGGAGATCGACCAGGTCTACCGCACGGCCTACCGCCTCGGGTGCAAGGGCGTTACCGTGTACCGCGACAAGTCAAGGGACAACCAGGTCCTTGACTCGGGCCGCAGGCCCGAACCCTGCAAGGCCCCCGCAGAAGGAGCGGCCACTGATACGCCGTCCCGCATCACCCCCCGCTCCAGGGACGAAATCACCCGGGGCGCAACGCGCAAGATGACGACGGGATGCGGATCCCTCTACGTGACCATCAACGAGGACCGCCAGGGGCTCTTCGAGGTCTTCGCGGCCATGGGAAAAGGAGGCGGGTGCGCCGCGAGCCAGACCGAGGCCGTGAGCCGCCTCATCTCGCTGGCCCTCCGGTGCGGCATTGACAGGGAACAGATCATCAAGCAGATAAAGGGTGTGCGCTGTCCCAACCAGGCGTGGGAAAAGGGGGGACGGATCTACTCCTGCGCAGACGCGATCGCCAAGGCCCTGGAACGGCACGCGGGAATCGAACACCCGGAGAATGATGACCCCGACCATGACACGGCGAAGAACAGCGCCGAGACGAACGGCAAGCGGAGCGACATGGTAATGGTGGGAGTTTGCCCCGATTGCGGAGGGCCCCTGGAATTCGAGTCGGGGTGTTCGGTCTGCCGCTCCTGCGGCTTCTCCCGCTGCGGATAGACCCTCTGTCGGATTCAGCGAACAACAGCCGATGTGTCGCGAAGGCACGGAGCGACTTTCGAATACCTTGCGTGATGCAGATGTTCCAGCCTCGGCAATGCTCACCCTGGTTGCGGCGATGATTATCTGCTCCGGCAACGGACACATCACCGGGTAATTTGCTTCGGGCGCAAAAAAACCGCGAGGGCATCGCGGCTGTCGGACTAATGCGGGGGCAAATTCTATGCCGCGTTTATGAAATCGGATATTTCAAGAAACTTGAAAATCCTCCGGACATTATCCGTAAGACCGGCAAGGCGCATGCTTTTCCCCATCTTGCCTATTCCCTGCTTCAGCGTGATGAGCATGCCCACGGCCGATGAATCGATATGGGTGACCGCACCGAGATCGAGCACGATGCGATCCGCCCCGGAGCCGGAAACAAGCTTCTCGATATACTCAAGTATGAACGAGGTATTGCTGAAGACCAGGTCGTCCTTCAGGAACTGGAGCCTCAGTTCATTTCCTTCGTCATTCGTGTTGATAAAATCCATGAGATCCGTCCGGCCTTTTGCCATGCACCCGACATAATATTATCAGGCAGACAAATCCGTCATATCATTTAAAATGTCAAGAACAATCTCGCGAGACACGAGGAATTTATAATTAACTTCGCGATATGATCCTCACGTCGGGGGGCAGCTTAATGTCACGAACCCTTTTCACCGCCACGGGACCGTTTGCCTTTACATTCTTCAACTTCAAATCGATCCTGAGGCCCGTATTCAACGCCACCAGGACCATGTGCGTGGCACAGTACAGGTCGCTTCTGTTCATCCGGTTCTTAATATAAATCTCGAATCGCTCCCCGCTTTCCCTGTTGATGATCAGCAGTTTATCGGGAACCCCTTCACGGAAGGACACCGTCTGGTAATATCGCTGGTTCTCCAGGAGGAGCATCGTGCCGTTCCCGCTATTCTCCCTGAGGCCCTGCTTAACGCGGTATTCATGTACGAGGGGGATATTGCCCGTGGCGAGGGCCATGATTATCTTCATTCCCATCGCGGGTCCCCCGTAATCCCTCAGATCGATTCCCTTCATGCTCTCGACGAAGAGTTTCTTCTCCACTGGATAGTAGAGGCGCAGATCGTTGCCATCGGCGAAAAACACCAGGACGGAGGTCCTGAAAATATAGTCGAAAAACGCGGCGTGCATCGCCCCCGCCTTCCCGTCGTACTGGATGTTTCCGGTCATCCTGAATCTCTTTTCCCGCCGCGCGCCGTCAATGATGAAATCGGCGGCGAGGGACCGCGGCGCCTTTGCCTCAATATCCTTCACGGTGGCGAGCATTTTCCTCACATCCTCGTTCTCCGCAGGATGGTAGCTGGCCAGCGCCTCTTCGTCCCGCATTCCCTTCACGCATCCGGCGAGGGCAGCGCAGAGCACACATAAAGCAATAGCGATAAGATTTCTCATGGGTTACTGGCGGTTCTCCCTGTGCATTCTGATTTTTTTCCGGATCGACTCATCACGCTTCATCTCGTACGATTTTTCCCAGTTGATAATGGCATCCCTGATTTTTCCCATTTTAAGATACGCGTCTCCTATGTGGTCGTACACGACCGGGTCGGGCGTCTCTGCCCTGCGCAGAATTTTTTCCGCCGCAAGAAGATTCTGGAGGGCAAGGGCGTATTCGCCCCTGCGGAAGTAGACCCATCCCAGGGAGTCGATATAGGCGCCGTTGTCGGGTTCGAGCTCGAGGGCCTTCCGTATCAGTTCGAGGGAGCGGTCAAGGTGCATGTTGCGGTCGGCAAAGAGATATCCCAGATAATTATAGGCACGTCCGCTTTTCGGGTCATGGGCGATCGCCTTCTCCAGGGAGTCAACGGCGCGGTCAACCCGTGAAAGCTTATCCATGACCACGGCGAAATAAAAATAGTAGGTCTCGCTCGCATCGTCGAAGGAAATCGCCCGCTCGAGATGCCTCTCGGCTGAGGGATAATCCTCGCGCCAGATTGAAATGAGGCCCTTGAAAAAATAGGGCCGTGCGTTCTTCGGCTCTTTCGCCGAGGCGGCGTTTATATAGAACAGCGCTCGATCGTACTCGCTTCTCACGCCATAAAGGTACCCGATGTGAAGCATCAGGTCCGTATCCTCCTGTATGCGATTGGCCCTTATGTAGTAGTAGAGAGCGCGTGATATACTGCGCGTGTCCTCGTGGGTCTTTGCAAGGTAGTAGTACACGCCCGCCACGGAATCATTGAGCCTCGCCGCATCAAGAAGACAGCGCTTCGCCTCGTTGTACAGCCTGTTGTTGTACATGAGCACGCCGGCGGTCACGTATTCGTTGAACGCGGCGGTCCTGTCGCCTTTCCTTTCATAGATGCGCCCCAGGGCAAGCCTGAGGGTTATGGTGGCCGGCGCGATCTTCATGACCCGCGCCAGGTCTTCCTCGGCGGCGCGGTCATCGCCGGCACGCTCACTGTAGAGACCCCGGGAAAGAAGGCCGCTGAGTGAATCCGCGTCACCGGCCTTTCCGAGATACGATATGGCCCTGAGGTCGCCCCGGATGTAGTACACCCTTCCGAGAACGGAATTGATAACGGGATCGTCGGGCTGCTTCGCGAGGAACAGTTCCGCGTGCCGACGCGCGCAGTCTATGTCATACTTCTCCATGCAGGTCAATGCCAGGTAGTAGAGGGCCTCTAGATTCTCCCTGTTGACATTCAGCGTCTCCCCGTACAGGGCGACGGCTTCATCGAGCTTCCCGCTTTGATAGGCTATCACGGCAAGGTTGAAATAGGACTGTTCCTTGTAGTAATCGTCAACGGGCTGCCTGTCCGAAATTTCGATGACCTTCCGGTAGGTGAGCGCCGCCCTTTCCGGGTCGCGCATTTTTTTATGGTAATGTTCGGCGAGTATGAGGAGGATCTGGACCGATCCCGGCCTTATCCGAAGGTAATCCAGGAGAATCCCCGCGGCGGCCTCGTAGTCCCGAAGCTTGAGATGGGTGTTGTACAGCCTGTTGTAGACACGCAGGTCCGACTCGCCTTCGGCAAGGGCGCGCCGCGCATGGTCCAGGGCCCTGGCGTAGTCCCTCCGGTAGAAGTAACAATCCGCCAGCTGGAGCTGGATCTCGCCGCGAGCCTCGCCTGATGCGTCGGCGCGGTTAAACCACTCGATGGCCCTTACAAGGAGGGCCTTGCGTTCTTTACCCCCGCGCGCAGCGAGGGCGGCGTGCTTGTAGTAAAGCCCCCAGCTGAAGCTCGACCAGCCGGAACCCACCGAATCTGCCGGGACGGCATATTCCCCGCGCGCCGCTCCCGTATCCGCGGATGAATCCCGCACCCATCCCGCGAGAATTATAACGAGGGCAACTGAGGCAGCGATTCGCGCCAATGTATTTCCACTGTTCACCGGCATTTCCTTGAAGATCATAACTCCACCTAAGATAGGTATGGCATCCTATATTGTCAAATCTAATTGGCGATCCCGGGCGGGGAAGCGGGAGCAAAGACGCCCCGGCGGGCGGAAAAAAAGAATTTATTCTGTAACAATCAATTCGCCGGAAATACCCGATTGACAGGATCCGTAATGGTGATGAATGATGACTCTCGATGCCGCCCTGATTCCGCACCCGCACCCGTTTATTGCAGCGGAAAAAGGCGGCGTGAAAATATGATTCTGAAAGATAGTGCCGAAAACGGGGTGCATTCCCGGAGGCGAAAAACGGAGGATCAACATGATAATGGGACTCGATCCCTTGTACTGGATAATGATGGCGCCGGTGTTTCTGCTATCGGTATGGGCGTCCATCAGGGTGAAAAGCACCTTTAACAAGTATTCCCGCGTCGCCACGGCTTCGGGGCTTACCGGCGCCGAGGTGGCCACGCAGATACTGAGGAGAAACGGACTCACCAACGTGTCGGTGACCGAGACCTCGGGTTTCCTTTCGGACCACTATGATCCCACGAAACGCGTGGTTCGCCTTTCACCGAACGTGTATCGGAGCAATTCCATCTCCGCCATAGGCGTCGCCGCCCACGAGACGGGCCACGCGGTCCAGCACGCGAAAGCCTACTCGCCTCTCGTGCTGAGAAACACCATGGTGCCCATCGCCAGCATCGGATCCAGCATGTCCTGGATCGTCATGATCGCCGGCTTTATACTGGGGGTCATGGGCCTCGTCAAGGTGGGGATCGTGCTCTTCAGCGCCGTGGTTCTGTTCCAGCTCGTGACGCTCCCGGTGGAATTCAATGCCTCATCGAGGGCGAAGGAGATGCTCGCGTCATACGGCCTGGTGTCCCGGACAGAGCTTGCGGGTGTGAACCGGGTGCTTTCGGCCGCAGCGATGACCTACGTGGCCGCGGCCGCCTCATCGATCATGACCCTGCTCTATTTCCTTCTCCGCGCGGGATTTCTCGGCGGAAGCGACGACTGAGAGGCCGTTTTTTTTATTGAAATATTGATTGCCGCACTTTATCCTGCCGTATGATGCGCCGCCGGGAGCGGGAGGAAGTCGCAGCGTCGATTCCCGCCTTTCGCTCACGGCGATCACGCATGCAACAGCGCGGCGGCGCGCGGCGAGTCGTTGCAATCACCCGGCACCCCCGGATATTCGGATCACTGACAGGCTGAAACGATGATACACTGCTTCCGCCATCGGCTTTTCCTCAGCATACTGTCCGCAGGCGTTGCGGCGTGCGCCCTCGTGGTTCCTGCGCCCTCTTTCGCGGACGAAACGCCTCCTGCCTCCACGGATGCACCCCCGGCCAATGACACGGCCCGGCAGGAAGCACCCCGCCAGAGACGCGTAAAGAGCCCCATATCGAAAAAAAGCGTCATGCTCGGCATCGGCGGCATCGCTTCATACGCCGTGGGCGGCGGCGATACCCATCCGGGCCTCGAACACGCCGGGATCAATCCCGTGGCCCTCCTCTCCGTGAGCTACTTCTTCATCGACGGCCTGGCCATCGGCATTCAGGGCACGCACCAGTATATCCAGACCACGGTACGTTTTCAATCCTCGCGCCTTCCCGTAGCAGTGTCCACTTCCGTAACCGCCATGGGAGGCGCCGTGGGCATCGGGGGAAACTACTTCTTCCATGCAACACCGGTCCTCTTCCCCTACCTCGGCCTTTTCCTTCATTACGGTATGGCGGGGGGAAAGGTCCCCAACCTGGGATCAACCCGGTTTTCCTTCATCAACGTGGGGATAGCCGCCGGCCTCACCTGGATCGTCACCGAAGGCCTCGGGTTGTGCGTTGAAGCAACGCACATGCGCGACATCGTCGATCCCGGAAAATCGAACCGCCACGGCCACCTGACCGGCATTGGTATCGGGTTTCGGCTCTTTATCTGAGTCAAGGAAGCCGGGGGAGGCATCGGATGAAGGGAAAGAAGATTAAAAAGCTGCTGACGCAATTCGTCCTCGCGCCGATCAGGGCGGCGAGGGAATTTGTCTTCGTCGATCTCCGTACGGTCATGAAGAATTTCGGCCAACACGACGGCGAGCTCTCGACATGCGCCCTGGCATTCTTTCTTCTGATCTCGTTCATCCCCATCTCCCTGGTGGTCATCGCGGCGCTCAGCTTTTTCTTCAAGTCCGAGGCCCTCGCCGCGTTCTACATCACGCAGCTCAAGAACCAGCTTCCCTCCATCAACATCGACCGCTTCATTTCCATCATTGACAGGATCATCTATACCAAGCGCTACCTCGCCTTCATCTGGGTCCCGTTCCTTCTCTGGTGGGGAAGCTTCGTGTTCGACATCATCGAGCGGGGACTGGAAAAGGCATTCCAGATCGACGAGAGCAGGCGCTTCTGGAAGGCCAAGGCCCGTCACTTTCTCATCATTCTCGGCATCGCGACGAGCGTGTTCATCATCACCATATTCTCCCATTTTTTCGCCGTGATCAAGAACATCGGCATAGCCCGCCTCATCGACGAGAACATCAACGCCTGGAGCCACCTGAGCATACTGGTGAACGTCCTGGAACGGACTCCCTATCTCATTTCCTCGGTCACGACACTCGTGATGAACACCCTGCTCATTTTCATGATCTACCGGTTTGTGCCGCCGAAAAAGCTCACCAACAGGGCACTTTTCAAAGGAGCGCTCTTCGCGTCCCTGAGCTACGAGGTGATCAAGTCGCTCTTTTCGATCTATATACGGGAAATCAACGATTACACCTCGATCTTCGGTTCCCTGAACACGATCGTCATTCTGATGATATGGATCTGGTACACCTGTTTCCTTTTCGTGATCGGCGCGGAGCTCGCGTGGGTTTTCTACCAGAAGGAAGAGGGCGGAACAAAACTCGATTTCAACGAAACCCCCGACACCGCGTGACCCGACTGCCCCTCGTGATTTATGCTTGACAGCATGTGAAATGTAAGTTAATGGCCATTCATTAATCAGCGCGACGCCGGTTGCGGTGTGGCGTCCCGTGGCTGAAGGAGAACGACGGATGACGGTACGAAAGAAGGGAACGGAGCGGCGCGACCTCATCCTCTCCCGGGCAAGCAGGCTGTTCTGGGAAAAGGGATACGCCGAAACCAGCATGAAGGACATCGCCGGCGCCTGCGGCTTCCGTCCCGCAAACCTGTACAACTTTTTCGAATCGAAGGAATCAATCCTCCACGAGATACTCCTCATCGAGATGAACGAAATAGTGGAGCCGATACGGCACCTCAGGGAGGACGAAGGAATAGATCCCGTGAGCGGTCTTCGCACCCTGATCGAAAACCACCTGCGTCTCACCCTGGGCGAGAAGAGATCATCGAAGCTTCTCTTCGACGTAAGCCTTAAGAACCTTACCGGGCCCCACAGGAAGGCGATCATTCGCCTCCGCGATGAGTACGACGCGATCGGGACCGCCATCATCGGCCGGGGCATGAAGAAAGGAATTTTCTCCAGTGACCTCGATATAAAGATCGCGGTTTACAGCATCGCCTCCATAATCGCCAGGTCCCGGATATGGTTCTCTCCCGGGGGGAAGTACTCCGTGGACGACATCATCGACTTCGTGTTCCGGTTCGCGCTCCATGGTCTCGGCGCCGAAAAGGGGCGCGGTTGAGGGGATGGATTTTTTCACTATGGAATAACCTGCACATTCAACCATCTTGCTCTTCTGAAAGAGGAGGCCCGCCATGTCGCTAAAAACACCGGCTGAATACATCGAAAGCCTGAAAGGCCTTGACCTGAAGGTCTACATGTTCGGCAGGAGGATCGAGAACGTGGTCGATGACCCGATCATCAGGCCCTCCCTGAACGCCGTCGCCCTGACCTACGCCCTGGCCCATGACCCGAAGCACGAGGAAATCATGACGGCGGTTTCCCATCTCACGGGGAACAGGATCAATCGTTTCACGCATATTCACCGGAGCGCCGAAGACCTGGTGAAAAAAAGCAGGATGGGAAGGCTCCTGGGGTCCCTCACCGGGTGCTGTTTCCAGCGGTGCGTGGGCATGGACGCCCTGAACGCACTTTCCATCATCACCTATGACATCGACGCGGCCCGGGGCACCGGCTACCACCGGCGCTTCACGGACTATCTCCGGTACGTCCAGGAGAACGACCTGGTCTGCGACGGCGCGATGACTGACCCGAAGGGAGACCGCTCCCTCCCGCCCCACCGCCAGCCCGATCCCGACATGTTCCTCCGCATCGTCGAGGAACGACCCGACGGCATCGTGGTGCGCGGGGCGAAGGCGCACCAGACCGGGGCGGTGAACTCCCATGAAATCATCGTGATGCCCACTGTGGCAATGAGGGAGGAAGACCGCGACTACGCGGTCTCCTTCGCCGTGCCGAGCGACACCGATGGCATCATGTACATCATGGGACGCCAGTCCTGCGACACCAGGAAGCTCGAGGAGGGCCTGATCGATCGCGGTAATATCGCCTTCGGGGGCCACGAGGCCCTGATCGTGTTCGACGACGTCTTCGTGCCCCGGGGTCGGGTTTTCATGTGCCGCGAGCATGAATTCGCCGGCCGCCTGGTTGAGCTCTTCGCCTCCTACCACCGCCAGAGCTACGCCTGCAAGGTCGGCGTCGGGGACGTGCTGATCGGGGCGGCGCAGACCGCCGCGGAATACAACGGCATCGAGCGCGCCTCCCACGTGAAGGACAAGATCATAGAGATGAACCAGCTGAACGAGACCCTTTACTGCGGATGCATCGCCTGCGCGTCCGAGGGACGTCCCGAGCCGAGCGGGACCTGGTACGTGGACGCCCTCCTGGCGAATGTCCACAAGCAGAACGTGACGCGACTCCCCTACGAAATCGCCCGGCTCGCCCAGGACATCGCCGGCGGGCTCATGGTCACCTGCCCCTCAGAGGGCGACCTGAAGTCTCCCGGGGCGGGGAAGTGGGTGAAGAAATACCTTGTGGGGGTCGACGGCGTGCCCACGGAGCACCGGATACGCATTCTCAGGCTTATCGAAAACCTGACCCTTGGGTCCGCCGCAGTGGGTTACCTGACGGAATCGATGCACGGGGCGGGTTCGCCCCAGGCACAGAGGATCATGATAGCGCGGCTGGTTGACATGGAGAAAAAGAAAAACAACGCCCGGAGGCTCGCCGGCATTCCCGTAGAAGAGTGAGGCGGGTAAGTTCCTACTCCCCGCTATGCTCCATCGCCGCGGCGCGGCCCCGCTCCTCGTTCACGAAGGAAACCACGACCACGGCAATGACGAAGAAGGCCGAGCAGATCAGGATGGAGTTCTTGAGGCCAAAATTCACCTGGAGCAGTCCGAGCGCCATGAGGCCGATGATCGCCGCGAGGCGTCCCGTCAGGTTCCAGAGGCCGAAGAATTCACCCGACTTGGTATCGGGAGAGAACAGACCCACCATGGCCCGGCAGGCCGACTGCGTGGCGCCGAGGCCGAGGCCCGCGAGGGAGCCGATCACCAGGAACACGTACTCCGCCTCCCAGGAGACCCCGAGAAGCGCGTTTGCCCCGGCCGTGATCCGGTCCACGCCGTAAATGAGGCTGACGGCGGCTACCCATATGAAAAGGGTCGCCATGAATGTCTTCTTGGCGCCCCAGCGGTCCTGTATCACGCCGAAGAGGAATGCGCCCCCGGCGGCGGTAAACTGCGTGATGACGAACATCATCATCTGCGTGGTGGCGCTCCACTTGATCACCTGGTCCCCGAATATGAACGCGAAGCTTATGACGATGGAGAGGCCGGCGTAGGCGAAGAGAAACGATGCCAGGAGAATGGCCAGGTCCCGGTAATGGCGAATGTCCCGAAAGGTGCGCCGCACCCGGTTCATGCCGATGGTCAGGTAGTTCTCCCCGGGAGGAAGGGCCCGCGCCGTGCCCCGGTCCCTCACCCAGAGGAAGGTGGGGATTGCGGCGATGAGGAAGAACGCCCCGGTAATGGGACCGACGAAGCGAAGATTGGGGTAATTCTCGATGACCAGGGCGCCGAGGCCGAACATGACGATCGCGGTCGAGGTAAGCCCGCCGAAATAGCCGAGGCCCCAGGCGTAGCCGGAGATCTTTCCCAGGTCCTCGGGGGGGCCGAGGTCGGGAAGGAAGCTCGACACGAAGGATTCGCTGTAGGAAAAACCTATGTTCGACAGGACGATCAGGATTATCGCGAGTACGACACCGCCGGGAACAACGAAATAGAGAGACGCCGTGGCCACGACGGTAAGCGCGTAGCTCCCGAAGAGAAACTTCTTCTTCGCCGCGGTGAAATCCATGATGGCCCCGAGGACCGGGGCGGAGAGAAGCACGATCAGGTAGCTGATTGACAGGGCCGCGCTCCAGAGAAGGTTGCCAAGACGGAATTCCGGCGCGTCCCCCACTATGAGCCGGGGAAAGATGACGCAGTAGACCACGGTGATGATGACCGTGGTGTAGGATGAATTGGCGAAATCGAACATCGCCCATCCGAATATTTCCCTTCCCGACGCGCGCTTGTTAACTGCCATGCCCCACCTCCCCTTTCATCTTCACCGCCCGGAAGGCGTATCAGCCTCTTCCCCTGAACCTTGGTTTGATCACCCAGTAGGTCACCGAACCGGCACCGCGCACATACGCCGTTTTTTCCCGATCGAAGTTGAAGCCCTTCCCCGCGAGATAGCCGGTCACCGACGGCTCGTGCATGAAGTCCTCCGCAACGGCGATGCCCCCGGCGTCCGCGTAGGCCTGGAGCTTCGCCGCAACGTTGACCGGCTGCCCGAAATAATCTATGGCGCTGTTCAGGTTCACCGCGAGGCAGGGGCCCCTGTTGATGCTCGCCCTCGTCCGTATGGGAACCTCCCCGTACTTTCCGTCGAACACGGACATGAACTCGATTGCGCCGCGCAGGGCGTCAAGGGGTTCGCGAAAGGCGAGGAGCACGGCGTCGCCGATGGTTTTAACGATCGCCCCACGGTGCGACAGGGCTATGGCATGGCTCTTTTCGAAGAACTCCCTGACCAGGGAGAAGGCCCGCGAATTCCCCTCCCTGCCGTAAAGCTCCGTCGACTTCACGATGTCAACAAAGAGAACATTCTGGACCCCCACGTCAATGGAAAGACCCGCGGCCAGGGCCTCCCGGGAAAAAAGGTCCCTGAATTCCTGGAAGTTGAAAAGATCCCCGGGACGTAGCGCTTCGGCGTCCTCACCGCTTTCTTCCACGATGAAAATGTGATGCACGGAATCGCCGTTCGCCATCAGGAGTGTCGCGCCCGGACCCGTCTGGAAGGTCATGTTCTCAGTGGAATGCTCCCACAGCACCTCGCGTGGAGGATGGTCACCGTCAACATCCAGGAAGTTGAAGGCCTCGCGCCCGTGGAGGCGGAGGCGGTAGCGTCCCTCTTCGTAATCGACGGCCACGGCACGCCGCTCATCCGGCACCAGCTCCCACTGGAACCTGATGTGGGGTTTTCTCGCGGGTTCCGCGCTGCAGTACAGCACCGGCTCCACTGTCTTGATCTCCGGGCTGATACGGAAGGTAATCTCGATGGCGTTGACCGTTCCCGTGGTGAAGGTGACCGCGCAGACCTCGCATGAGGCGGTCTCGGGGACGTCCCAGAGATGGTCCGTGCGACCGCGCACCCCGCGGCAGTGGGGACAGACCACGTCCCAGGTCAGGTCCAAGAGGCCCCGCCGCGTGGCGTGAAGCATCACGGGAAGGAGCCGCATCCAGTCGGCCCGGGCTGACCGCGCGATCCGCTTCGGCCGCATCCTGTAGAGCTCCTCGTCAGGGGCCTCATCGATATGCCGTATGAGCAGCTCCACGTATTCCGCGTCGATCTTCTCATCGAGGAGCCGCTGATGTATCGAGGCGATACGGGAGGTGTTGGCGTCAGCCTTGGGCGGCCGCTCTTCAACCCTGAGCGATTCCGCGGGAAGGAGCCGGAATTCGACGGGCTTCGCGGCCGCGGTGGCCAGTTCCATCAACACGCCGCCGTAGCGTTTTCGATACCTGTTCCGCGCCGCGAGGAGAACCGCCCGGTACGCGTGATTGCGCGGAATCCATCCGAAGTAGAGGAGGACACGGCAGGAGGCGCCGGCGCCTTCCTCAAGGAGGATGTGGAAGCGCACGTAATGCGCGAACCCCCTCGAGTAGATCCGCTCGACCCGCAGTTCCTTCCCCGATTCCCACTGCCAGGGAGGCTCTTCCCATTCTACACTGAAGACGCCGAACCTGGTTTTCCCATGGAGCCTGCCGTTTTTTTCGGAAAGCTCCATGCCCGTGAGGCCAAGCTTTTTGTTGACGAGGGAGGTGTCGGACACCAGGGGCCAGAGATCTCGGGCCGACGCGGGAAGCTCGTAGGTAAAGTAATATTCCACGGGGACGCCAAGGGAGCGCCACCTGTCCAGCCAGGGGTTCGCTTCGAGATACTCGTTCAGGTCGCCTATTGTCTGAGCCACGGCAATGTTCCCCGTCAATCAGGATCACGATCCAGGTTTGATTCGATCACGTCGCGCGTCCGTTCCATGAGTTCGCCGATCCTGTCTAATCCATACCCGGAGGTCTCGATGGGGTCCCCGATCACCACCTCGATACGGCCGGGATGGAACTCGACGCTTCCCTTGGGCAGGACACGGCGGCTGCCGTTCACCGTGACCGGCAGTACAGGGTAGCTCCTCTCCAGGGCCACGGCGAACCCCCCCTTTTTGAAGGGCAGGAGACGGCCATCGGGAGAGCGGGTCCCCTCGGCAAAGAACATGACGCTCGCCCCCCGGGGGAGGCGGTCAAGCCCCTTCCTGATGCTTTTCCTGGCCCGGTCCGGATCGCGCCGGTCGATAAAGATATTCCTCGATGCATAGAGAGCGTAGCCGAAAAGGGGTACCCTGAGTATTTCCTGCTTGATGATCCAGCGGAACTGGACCCCCAGGGAGGTCACGATGGCCAGAATGTCGTACTGGGACTGGTGGTTCGATATAATCACGTAGGAGCGTCCCTTCTCGATTTTCTCCTTCCCCACTGCGGATACGCGGGTGGCGGACACGAGAAGCATGACCCGGGCCCATATCTTCGAAATTGAAAAGGCGAGATTCCCCGTCCTGCTCAGGAGCGAAGATATCACCATGGGAAGGAAGAGAAGGAGGGTCATTATCCCCGCCCAGAGGAATATCCAGCCTATCTTCACCGCCCGCGTTACCGCATTCATGGCATCAGCACCTCATGATCCTGCCGCGCCTCCCGATCATCCCGCAGGGATTGCATCCTTTCCGGGATCGTGAAGGAAACGGGCCCGGTCATTCATCGCAGACCCCGAACCATCGTTTCCTTGTCAAAAGTAACGACCACGTCGTAGGTGATCTCCTGCTTCGCGCCGGGCTCCATCCCGAGCTTCCACCGCCGGATTCCCTGGGAATACTTCGTGGTCTTTTTGAATTCATCGTCCTCCGTGAAGGCACGGGAAAGGTTCTCGACGTCGATGCGAATCGCGTCGTTCAGTGAAACAGGGAACACGTCATAGACCATGATCGTCTCCCGCTTCTTGAGCTGGTTCTCCATTGAAAGCTTGTAGTGGTAGCGAATCTTGCGCTTCCCTCCGAGTATTCCCGCCGTATCCTCGAATTTCTTCACCAGTTCCTTTTTAACGATGACGCGCGTCTCTAAGCCCAGGGTCAGCTCGCATACCCTGCCCGGCGGCGAGAACGTCATGGTGATATTGCCCATGAACTCGTTTTCGAGAAACACCTGGGCTTCCCCCTCGAGCCAGGGAAGTTCGGTAATGTTCTTCACCTGCGCCTTCATGTACGCGCTGTTCGCCTTTTCCGGCATGGCCTCGTAAAAGTAGTCGATTTCCCTTCCTGCCCCGAGGTCATATTCCCTGATCAGCTTTTTCTGATATTTCGACGTGGACTCCACGGTCTGGAGCGCGGGAAGGGATATCTCGAAATAAATGCCCTCTTCCCTCACGGTCACCTGGTCTTCTTCCTGGGCGATCTGTTCCTGGAGGGGAGGCGCCATGCCTTTTTTATATGCCTTACCTCCCGCCTCGTCCTTTGCCATCTCCTCGCGATCTAATCTTCCCGGCACGACGATGTCAAGGTACCAGGGGTTAAGGTCCGGCGGGGCAATGGAACTGACGGGCCTGCCCGTGGAAAGGGCCAGGCGTATTCCCTCCCAGTTTTCGCCGGTTTTCTGGTAGATATCACCGTACACCACCATTGTCACTCCCTTCGTCAGGTACCCGGCCCTCACGTCGTAGCGCATCTGCCACTTCGTCTGGGGTATGACGTAGCTGAAGGTGATCGTGGTCTCCGCATCCGCTGGGGATTGGATCGATACGATCAGCCGCTTTTCGATTTCGAGGTTTTCCGTGGGATTGAGGAAGATCCTCTTCTTTTCGCCGTACAACCCGGTGCTGTCGGCATACTGCTGGACGTTCATCGCCGAGCGGTTGTCCAGGAGCGCCTTGTTCAGGGTCTGGTAATTGCGGAAGTACCCGGCCCCGGCGATCTGGGAAAGCTCAAACTCCCATTTCTGGATCTCCTTTCCGATCTTCTCCCGCTCTTTTTCGATCCTCCGCTTCTCGCGGAGCAGATCCGAGGTCTTCCTCGCGAGGTACTGGAGGGTGTCGTTCCAGAGGCCCACCTGGGGTATTCTCGTGGCGAGCTCCTTCGAGACGTTCCCGCTGGTGAACTCCATGACGGAATTGAGAAACTTTTCCTGGCCCGCGATATTCTTCAGCTCATCCACGTGGACCTGGTCCCTCTCGCGAAGCTCCTCGAGCTTTTTCTCGATCGCGACGATGTTCTTCTGGCGCTTCTGCACCAGGGCCTTCTGCTCGACCTCGAGGGAGAGTATCTTTCCCCCGAAATCACCGGGGAGGCTCCCGCGCACGGACCAGTCGTAGAGCAGGGGGGGCAGGTTGCCCAGGACAACGGTGTTGACTCCCTTGGCGAGACGCAGGCGGGTCTGCCGCACGATGGTGGCCTGGTTCTGGTACAGCTTCACCGACACGATATCGCTCGGGCGCGACTCCTCGCCGGTGTCGGCAAGAACCCCCGCGGCGGCGGCCACCAGGCATGCGGCGATCATTTTCTTAATAATACCCTTCATGGCGGTCTCCCCCTCGCATATGATCGGACAGTGCCCCCGGAGCTCCGGGGACGGGACCCCCGGCATCAGGACCCGCGTGACAAGAATATGCACAAGGATTCACTTCTGTCAAGGCATTGAAGCATTTCAGGGAATAAAACAATTCTGGTATTCGAGGTCCGATACGTTCAGCCATGTGAAAGCGGCGCACTTGACCGGTTTGTATCTACTATATTGAAGCAGGCTCAGTGCCCCCACCCCGCGCCTCTGCGCGTGACCCTTTCGTCACATCGAAAGATGAAGGCACCAAGATTGAACATGCTCCCCCTTTCCCCCGGGAGAGGGGGCCGGGGGGGTGAGAGCACAACCCTCACGACAGCACCCCGACTTATTATAAGCTCTTCGCGAATCGGAAGCCTACGTCGTCGCTTACCAAATACGGGTCGTAGCTGGTCCAGAAGCCAACTGGCAGAAAAATTGCTTGGCTCCACCAATTCCCGCCACGCCCTACGCGGCGATCCCCACCGTGAAGCTCAAAACACCATTCCGATACATTGCCGCTCATGTCGTAGAGGCCCAGTGCATTTGCTCCGGTGGT
The DNA here is from genome assembly GCA_964554685.1 of uncultured Leptospirales bacterium. Taxonomy (GTDB): domain Bacteria; phylum Spirochaetota; class UBA4802; order UBA4802; family UBA5550; genus RBG-16-49-21. Next base: position 20,865 of record CAZKPR010000005.1, read on the forward strand.
TTTGCTTTTTACCGTCGCGGTACTCGTTACTCCTGTCGGCTCCCATGAATCCCCATCCCAGTATTGATAATATACAGCAACAATGTCATTGGCTGATTTTCCCGGTTCGCCGGAACCATCCGTATTGTCATTACAATACGTTATCGCCCCACTCGCTGAATCGCCTTTTGTAAAATACGGATCAGTATAGCCGCTCACCGTGTTTGTCGCGTCGTTCCTCCACCGCGCCGCGAGTTCCCACTCATTGCTTGTGAGAAGGCGAAAGCCCTTTGCCGCGGCTTTCACATAGGGATTGTCCTGGCCACCGGCAGTTCCATCAAACGATCCGGTGTCATCCGCGCTTCTGATCGGCGAAACATATCCGCTGTCGGTGTAATACGCGCAGTCAAGGTCGGGTGACGACCCGTTATTGGCATTGTACCATTCCGTCAGGGCGTTGCACCACACAATGGCATGGCGCCAGTTCACGTAGGTCACCGGCTCCTGGCTATTGGTTTCGCTCCCTGGCGTACCGTCATTGCCGGCCCGGGGTTCGCTTCCGCCAGTAAATGTGAACGTGTACTGGTCTGACCCCCGCGCGGCGTCAGTGGCCCATGTGTATACCTTATACCAGAGCTGGTAGGTTACCTCGGTCTCGCCGATCAAGTAGGCATTGGCAACCGTAGCCGGTGTGCCTAGATCGTCAGTACCGGTCGGGAACGTTGTGCCGCCGGGCATATTGGCCATGAGAAACGATACGCCGTCGGCGGTGTAGGTTTCCATGTTATAGGGAGACAGGCCACCACCGGCGAGAAGCATGAATAGAAGATTGTTGTTATTGTCCTTCTTCCCCGTCTCGCATGACAAAAAGGCCAGGGCGCAGATGAGGATAAGCAAAGAAATGAATCGGCATAATGTTTTCATGGTTTCCCCCCTGGTAGTATAATGCATGTCATCATCCGGTACTGTTTTTGTAATTGCACCGTATCTTCTATTGACAATATAGTTATTAAGTAAAAATATATATGTAAAGCAATTTTTCACCATACATAAAAATGAAGAAATCATATATTCAGAGCATTTGTTACCCCAATTCTTACCTGTTCATAAGTGAATTCACTGATGGATGACTCAGGGAGGATAGTCTTTCTGGAAAAGCGAATTCCGGTTTGGTCGATACTTCTGCGACTATTGGGTGCAGACAGGTAATGTCGGGCCTGAAGGAAATCACGCCCTGCCGCCCGGCTCCGGCCCCCTTAAGGGGACAGGCCGGGCGGAGATTTGTCCGATGAATGGTAACCTTTGGTTTAGAAGAAAATCAGCGTCACGATCACGAAGATCACGAGCAGGATCGGGATTGAATACTTGATCATGTACCCGAAGAAGCTCGGCATCTTGATGCCTGATTCCTCGGCGATCGACTTCACCATGAAGTTCGGGGCGTTCCCGATGTAGGTGTTGGCCCCCATGAAGACCGCCCCGGCGGATATCGCCGCCAGGTAATCGACCTTCTCCACGATGAGCCTGGCCACGGCAGGGGCCTCCGCCGTCCCGGGATAGAACTTGCCCAGGGCGCTGTTGAAGAAGGTGAGGTAGGTCGGGGCGTTGTCAAGGAAGCTGGAGAGACCCCCCGTGACCCAGAAATACTGGGCCGGCTTTTCCGTCGACTTGATCAGGGCGGCCATGGCGCCGTGCTCCCCGGCCTTGAGTATGGCCAGGGCGGGGATGATGGTCATGAAGATCCCCGCGAAGAGGTAGGCCACCTCCAGGATCGGCCCCCACCCGAACTCGTTGTCCTTCCGTATGCTCTCCTTCGTGGTCTTGAGGGAGAGAAGGGCCACGAGGATCAGCAGGCCGTCCTTGACGAGATTCTGCACGGTCTGGTGTATGCCGAAGATGTTCACCTCGCCAAGCTTCACCATCCCGCTGAAAAGGACGGCCCCCACGACGCCACCGAGGTAGATGAAATTATGCGTGCCCTCGATCTTAAGCGGCTCCTTCTCGCCGGTCCCCATGAGGGTCTTGTCCTCTTTCCTGTAATAAATCGTATCGATGATGAAATAGAGCGCCAGGAGTATCACCGACACCAGGGCCATGTGCGGCAGGATATGCATGGTCCAGAAGAAGGGGACACCGTGGAGAAAGCCGAGAAAGAGGGGCGGGTCCCCCAGGGGCGTCAGGGCTCCGCCTATGTTGCTCACGAGGAAGATGAAAAAGACGATGGTGTGGACCTTGTGGGTGCGCCAGGCGTTGGAGCGTATGATCGGCCGGATCAGGAGCATCGATGCCCCCGTGGTGCCGATCCAGGATGCGATCACGGTCCCGATAAGGAGTATGATCGTGTTGACCGCCGGGTTTCCCTTCAGGGTCCCCCGTATGTGGATCCCCCCGGCGATGGTGAAGAGCGACCAGAGGAGCAGGATGAAGGGTATGTAATCGATAATGTAGATATGGGCGATCTCGTGGACCGCCACGCCCTTGAAGATGATGACGAAGGGCACCGCGAACACCAGGGCCCAGAAGGCGGAAAGCTTCGGATAGTGGTGGTGCCAGAAGGTGGGCGCCACGAGGGGGAAGAGCGCGATCGAAAGAAGTATCCCGGCAAAGGGAAGCACTGACCAGAGGGGGAGGATGGTTCCGAGTTGTGCGCCGCCATGGCCATCTTCCGCACCGGCCTCGCCATGGTGCTGGCCTGCTTCAACGGCGGTTTCAACCGCCGCGGTTCCCTTTTCAACGCCCGCTTTCGCCAGGGCGAACACCTGCACCGCGCAAACCATGGCGATGACCGCGATTATGCCAACCGTGTATTTCTTCATAAGGCGCGCTCCTCTGATGACTGATAAGAATGGCTCCATTCCTGCCATCGCCGGTTGGGATTCCGGTCCGCCTGACCCCCGGCAGCGGTTGTTTAATCCGATCAGGGGTCCCTGGGGAAAAACAGGCAGAGCATCAAGCGAAAGAGTTGGCCATGGGTATATATTGTCAAATACATATTCATTTTTCCCGCAAATTGGTTCCCGATCCTTTCCCCTGAAAGAATTCAATTTTTTATAAACTGAGCCCAGCCATACCGGTAGATCCATCCCCTCCTTCACGCCTACTTTTCCTTGCGAGGGAGGGAGGGGAGTCACCCTGCAAAATGGGGAGGCATCACCAATTTTTGTCATGCCGGCCTGTTTTATTATTGAAGAGTTGGGCACGAATCGTTACATTTGCCGGAAAATCAGGGGCCACGACGCCGATGAACGGTTCAGAAAAACGATTCAGCCGCCTTGCCGGGAAGGTAATCATTATACTTTTCCTCGTCGCGGCATCGGGATCGGGGATTTTTCTCATGAAAGACCCCGGCACCAGGACCTGGGGCTTCGTGCTCTTCATCCTTTCGTTTGTATGGCTGTACGCGTATGTCGTGAAGCGCAGAACAACGGCCGGCAGGTGAGGGAGGTTTCCCCACACGCGGCCCGCACTCCGCGCATACCATTTATCCGGATGCCACAATGAAGCGTCTCATAAATTTCTGCCTGAACAACTCGCTCTTCTTCATCATGCTCTTCATCGGCATATGCATCGCCGGCGTCGTCAACATGTTCGCGGCGAAGAGGGAGGCCTTCCCCAAGATCGAATACAACTACGTGGTGATCAACACCCTCTACGTCGGCGCCACCGCCGAGGACGTCGAAAAACTGCTCACCATACCCCTGGAGGATCAGCTCCGGGAAATCGACGGCATCGATGAGCTCTACTCCTCATCATTGGAGGCGCTTTCCCTTATCGTCGTCAAGCTCGACGCGGACCTGGAGAATGTGGACAAGACCGTCAATGACCTGAAAAACGCCATCGACCGCACGGAGGACCTTCCCGACGATTCGCAGAAGCCGATCGTCACGGAGCTGAGCACGGCCATGACCCCCATCGTGGACATCGCGCTCACGAAGGAAGGGGGCATACCCACGGACGAGGCCGAATCCGAGCTCCGGAACCAGGCCAAGATCCTGGAGGACCGGCTCCTTGAGCTCCGGGGCGTCGCCCGGATCGACAAAAAGGGCTACCGCGACCGGGAAATGCACGTCGAGGTCGATCCCGCCCTGCTCAACCGCTACAAGGTGTCAATGGCTGAAGTCATCATGGCCCTCGCCAAGAAGAACGTCAACATCCCCGGGGGGCTGATTCGGAACAACGGCAGGGACATCCTCGTGCGCACCATCGGCGAGGTGGAACAGATCGGGGAGATACGGAAGACCCTGGTCCGGATGAACGACGCCGGCGGCGGGATCACCATCGGCGACGTGGCGCGAATACGCGACTCCTTCGAGGAAGCGACGATAATCAACAAGACCAACGGGGCCAGCTCAATCACCCTGACGGTTCTCAAGAAGGAGTCCGCGGACATCATCGAACTGGTTGACCGGATCAAGCGCGAGGTGGCGACCTACAAGAAGACGGCGCCGAAGGAGTATACCGTCAACGTCCACAACGATCTCTCGTATTTCGTGAAGCGACGCCTGGACGTGCTGGTGGTCAACGGCCTCGGGGGATTCATCCTGGTCCTGATCATACTGGTGCTCTCCTATGGATGGCGCATTTCGATACTGACCGCCCTGGCGATACCCTTCGCCATGTTCGCCACGATCGTCTGGATGGTGAGCCAGGACGTTTCCATCAACCTCAACTCCATGTTCGGCCTCATCATGGCCCTGGGGATGCTCGTGGACAACAACATCGTGGTCTCCGACAACATCTACCGGCACCTCGAGGAAAAATGGCCCCTCCGCGAGGCCGTCGTCAAGGGGACCGCCGAGGTCATGATGCCCATCGCCGCCACGGCCCTCACCACCATCGCCTCCTTCGCGCCCCTCATGTTCATGACCGGCATCATGGGAAAATTCATGTGGGTTCTTCCCGCCGTGGTCACCGTGGCCCTCATCGCCTCGTGGCTCGAGTCGGGCTTCATGCTTCCCGTGCAGATCCACGAGATGCAGAAGCGCCGGAAAAGCACGGTCACCCTTAAGGAGGAGGAGGGGGGGCGGATCTTCAACGCCATCAGAACGCGGTACCTGTCGCTTCTCAGGACATGCCTCCGGCACCGCTATTTCTTCACCCTCGGCGTGACCGCCGTTTTCATCGGCACCCTCGCCTTCGGCGTCCTCGCCATGAAATTCATTCTCTTTCCCACGGGAGGCATCGAGACGTTCGTGATCAAGGTCGAGATGCCCACGGGAACCTCCGTGACGCGCATGAGCGAAAAGATGTCCGAGATCGAAAAAGTCGTGGCCACCCTCCCAAAATCCGAGCTCGACTGCTTCACCTCCCGGGCGGGGATCATCCAGGAGCACCCGGGCGACCCTGACACCAAGCGGGGAAGCAACTACGGCGTGCTCCTGGTGTACCTCACCCCCGAGGAAGAACGAAAGCGGAAGGCCGATGAGATCATGGACTACGTGAGGCTGAAAACAAAGGCCCTTTCAGATTTCACCAAGATCGAGTTCAAGCCGATCCGGTTCGGACCGCCCACGGGGCCGCCCATCTATATCACCGTCAAGGGGGAAGACTTCGCCGTTCTGCGCGAAATCTCCGCCATCTACAAGAAACACCTGAAAACCATACCCGGCCTCAAGGACATCAAGGACAATTACGAGCCGGGAAAGGACGAGCTCCGCATTTTCGTGGACGACAGAAAAGCGGCCCTGACGGGCATCAGCGTATTCGATGTCGCGACGACGGTGCGCGCCGCCTATGCGGGCAACGTCTCGACCTCGATTAAGAAAACAGAGGAGAAGATCGATATCCGCGTGCAGTTCCCCGAGGGACAGCGGAAGAACCTCGACAGCTGGAGATCGATCAAGATAATCAACCGGATGGGCAACCTGATACCCCTGGAGATGGTGGCCCGTGTGGAGCGGAAGCAGGGCATCTCGGTGATCTACCGCAAGGGGTGGCGGCGCAACATCAACGTTTCGGCGGAGATCGACGAGAAGGCGAAGGACGTCACCTCCGTGAGCGTGAACACCATGCTCATGAAGCGCTTCGCGGACATGCCGGACCGGTATCCCGGCTACACCGTGGATTACGAGGGGGAATTCAAGGACACCCAGGAATCGATCTCGAACCTGATGCGCTCCTTCCTCATCGCCGCCCTGGCGATATACATCATCCTCATCGCCGTCTTCCGGTCCCTGGCCCAGCCGGTCATCATCATGGCGATCATACCCCTCGCCCTGGTGGCCGTGGTCTGGTCCTTTTTCTTCCATGGCCACCCGATATCATTCCTGGCCCTCATGGGCGTCGTGGGTCTCGCCGGCGTGGTGGTCAACAATTCCATCGTGTTTCTCGACTTCGTGAACAGCGGGCGGTGCGCCGGCCTTTCCGCCGTCGAGGCCTCACTGGAGGCCGGGGCAAAGCGGATGCGCCCCATCATACTCTCCTCCCTGACCACGGTCATGGGACTGGCCCCCACGGCCTACGGCATCCTGGGAAACGACCCGTTTCTGAAGCCGATGGCCCTTTCCATGGTATGGGGCCTGGCCCTGGGAACCGTCATCACGCTCTTCGTAACGCCTGTCCTCTACACGATTTTCACGGACCTCTCCGTACGGATATTCAGGCGCGACATGCTGTGCGGTAAAATCGACGTGTCCTATCATGACGACGAAGAGGAGCGCGCCGCGAGTGAGCGAATCGAATCCCGTATTGCCGGGGAACTCTCCGCGCGCCTGAAGGGGGAAATCACCGATGAGCTCGCCGCGCGGTTCGCCCGGGACGACGGCGGTGATTCCACACCGTCGCGACGGAGCGGCAAGAAGAAGCGGTAAGGCCATGGGAGCGGGACTCCCCGTAATAGAACTCGATACCGTCGATTCAACGAACAGCTATATCAGGGCGCACCCCGAACTGTGGACACGCCCCTTCTGTGTCGTTGTCGCCCGGGAGCAGACCGCGGGACGGGGGCGCCATGGACGACGATGGCATTCGGAGCCGGGTCTTGACCTGACCTTCTCGCTTCTCTTTGTGCCTCCTTCACCCCCATCGGAGCTCAACGGCGTGACCCTCCTGGCGGGCCTCGCCGCCTACCGCGCCCTTCTTCCCCGGCTGGATGACGGCCTCAGGCTCAAGTGGCCGAATGACCTTCTTCACAACGGCAAAAAGATCGGCGGCATCCTCTGTGAACTCTTCGACGCGGGAAAACGCCCAGGCGTGATTATCGGCATCGGCATCAACGTCAACAGCACCTGCTTCCCGGGGGATCTGGAGGGCGCCGCATCCTTGAGACTCATAACAGGAAGGAGCCACGACACCGGGGAGCTTCTCGGCGATATCCTGGGGACGCTGGCCGCGCTTCTCAAGGGCTTCAACCCGCCCCTTGATAAGGACCTCCTCCGGGAATGGGAGGAGGCGTCATCCTCGATCGGCGCAAGGGTTCATTATCGCCGCCCGGGCGGAATGGGAAGCGGAGTTATTAGCGGCGTCGATTCCCGGGGATTTCTTCTCATCCGGAATGATGACGACGCGAAAATCGTGCCACATGCCGGGGAGGTTCTTTTCGAAGACGACAGATAAACCCCCTTCCGTTAATCTAACCCAACACTGTCGACATGGAGGAAGGCGGATACACTGTCGTATCAATTAATCCTTGCCACGGAAGACCCCCGGTGCATACTGTTCTTTTCCACCCCCGTACACCACCGGAACCCCGCGGGGCGCCCCGGGGGATTTCATAGAATGCGAGGGAGATTGAAGCCAGGGCCCGGGGGATGATGGAGGACGGGCGGCCCTGCGTGAAATCGTCGCGTCCAGGATGAAACAGTACAGCTTGAGTGAAGAAATCAACTCCGCCCTGGAGGGGCTCAAGGCCCTTAATCCCGATATTGCCGGAAGCCGCGGGTCGGACCGGGATTCCGAAACTGGTTCCCGGGCACACCGCCTCCAGAAAGTCCTGGTGGCAAACAGGGGCGAGATCGCCAAGCGTTTCTTCCTCGCCCTTCACGAGGAAGGCATCCCCTCCGTCGCGTCCGTCGCCGACCCGGACCGCGGGCAGTCCTGGTATGAGTTCGCCGACGAGGTGATCTTCATCGGCGACCCCTACCACTACGCGAGCATTCCCGTCGTCATCGCCGCCGCCCTCCTTTCGGGGGCCAATGCCGTGTATTCCGGCTATGGCTTCCTCTCTGAAAACGCCGGGTTCGTCAGGGCGATCGATTCCCTCCGGGACTCAGGGGAAGACATCATCTTCATGGGTCCCGATTATGAAACCATGCGCAGGGTGGGCAGCAAGATCGAGGCGCGCCGCCTCGCCCGCGACAACGGGATACCGGTTCTCGACAGCACCGGGGCACTTTCCGCCGACGATCCCCCGGCCGTCGCCCGGGAGGGAGCCCGGCTCGGTTATCCCCTGTACCTCAAGCTCTCTTCGGGCGCGGGGGGACGGGGCATCTACAGGGCCGAGGACGAGGCGGCCCTCATCACCGCCGCGGGAGAAGCGGCCCGCCTTGGCCGGGAGCTCTACGGCGACTCCAGCTGTTACCTGGAGCGCCTCATCCGGGACCCGGTCCATTTCGAAGCGCAGATATTCAACGGCCGCGCCATCGGCATACGGAAATGCGCCGTTCAGAGAAGGAACCAGAAAATCATAGAGGAGAGCGGGCACTGCTTCCTCGATGACACCGTCGCCAGGGACCTCCTCGGCGCCGCGGAAAAGATGGCGGTGCTTTCCGGCTACGACCATTCCGGCGGCGCCGGGACCGTGGAATTTCTGCTTGATTCGGAGACCGGCCGATTCGGCTTCATGGAGATGAACTCCCGCCTCCAGGTGGAGTACGCCGTGACGGACCAGTCTCTCGGGATCGACCTTGCGAAATGGCAGATCCTTTTCTTCGACGGCCGCGAATCGGAGATTCCCTGGCCCGGCGGCGAGGAACCACCGGCATCCCATTCCATCGAATGCCGCATCTACGCCGAGGAGCCGGAAAACGACTACCTCCCCTCGCCGGGGAAAATCATCGAGCTCGATCTTCCCACGTTCAACGGCATCAGGTGCGATTTCGGCTTCATGGAGGGCGATACCGTTCTTCCCATGTACGACCCCATGATTGGGAAGCTGATCGCCCACGGCGCCACCCGGCGGGAAACCATCATACGGCTCGAGCGGGCGCTCCAGGAGCTCTACATAGGAGGCGTCAAGACCAATATCGGCCAGCTTCTCCGGATCGTGCGCCACCACGCCTTCATTCGCGGCGACTACACCAACACCATACTCGGCATGTACCCCGAGCTCGCCAGTGCCAGGACGGCCCTTTCCCCGGGGGCGTCCGAGGACAGGCGCGCGATGAAGCAGACCATCTTCGGCGCCTTCACGGAGCATCTCCGCCACCTGCGGCACTCCGTCGGAGAATTCATCGTCATAGCCGGCCTGGGAAGCGTCCTTGACCCCAACGCCGACCCCGGCGCTCCCTCCCGCTACACCGTGGAGCACGAGGGCCGGCGCGTGACCGTTGATTTCCTACAAACCGCCATCGACACCTTTCACGCCTTTGTTAACGGCCTTTACAACGGGAAGATACTCCTGACGTCCATGAACGACCGTTGCGACGATTTCCTCATCGTCTTCGGATCGAGTTCGTACCGCCTGCGGGCGAACCGCCATCCAGGATTCATCGAGCTGAGGATGAAGGACGACTTCAACAAGATCAACTATTACCGTGTCGCCGTCGCCACCGAGGGCTCGCCTGAGGAAACGACGGCCCGGAAAGTCTGCTCCCCCTTCCAGGGAACCTTCGTGTCATTCAGCCGGGACCTCGGGGCCGGCGACACCGTGCGGGAAGGAGAGCCCCTCATGGTGCTTTCCTCCATGAAAATGGAGACGGTCATCACCGCCCCCGCGGGGGGCAGGATCATCTCGCTGATCGAGGACGGCGACACGGAGAGGCTGCATCTCACGCGCACGGCGGGGGGACGCGTAATGGGAAGAAGCGTCAACGAGGGCGAGGTGCTCGCCGTGATCGAAACGGCGGATATTCCTTCCGAAACTGACGAGGCGCCGCACCACCCGGAGTCAACGGTGCCACCCGCACCGCCAGCCTCGGTTCTTGATCACCTGTTCCGCGATGACTTTTCCGACGCGGTTCTGGAAGACCCGGCGGGTCGCATCAAAACCGCCCTGGAGGTGCTCCACGCCGCCACTCTCGGATTTGTCCAGCGGTCATCGATACTGGAATCTCTGAAAAAGACGGTGCGGCGGATTCCCCCCGGTATCGACGGGAACCTCATCTCCGACGAGGTCATCGACCTCATGAATTCCATCATACTCTTTCATACCGGCATCAAGAAGCTCTTTTCTCCCGTGATCACCGAAGAGGGCCTCTCCTTCCTGGAGGAGCTGGACCACCACATAGCCGGGGGAGGGAAGGCCAGGAGCCAGGCCTCCCGGCCCTTCGAGCGGCTCCTGAGGCGCGTCGTCGACGCCTATGGCATCTCCCGCTGGGAAGAGCGCTCGGAGATGAGCGAGCTCGCGCACAATTACGTATTTCTTCTCCTGGGCCGCGCCTACCGGTTCAGCCTGGACCAGACGGACCTGATCAAGAAGATCGTGGAGATCATCTCCGCCATCAGGCGACCCGAAAAAAACACGCTGGTCACCCTCGCCGGCCTTATGGAGCAGGAACAGGCCGAGCGTGACGATTCTCTGCTTAAATTCATCAAGCGGATCCTCGCCGCTCAGTTCGATGACGCCGACCTTGCCGCCTTCAGGGAACGGGAGCTCTCACCGTCGGTTAAAAATCTCTACGTATCATTCCGCGAGCGCTTCACCGAGGGAATCGCCTCGCTCTGCGCCGCCTCGCTCTCGGCTCCCGCCGCGGGAAAGGACGTGGATTCCCTCCTCCCTCCCGGCGTGCGCGGGGATATCACCCGCCGCCTCGCCGTACTCGGCCGATCATGTTCGGCGCGTCGGCTCTATTCCCCCATGGAGAACGTATGGCCCTATCTTCTGGACTCCACGACGGAATCACCGAAGCGGAGTTTCATGTTATTCACCCGCGCGGCGACGACTCCCGCGGGTGCGGGAATCGCCGGGGCCCTCGCCGAAGCCCTCCAGGTGGCGGCACTGTACCGCCAGGTTGAGCCGGGCGATGACTGCTGGATTGAAGTCTTTGCCGAGGACGCCACCCTTTCGTGGGTCGATGAAGCCGGCGACGGTTTCCTGCCGTACAGGGAATTCAGGAGCATCTGCGAATCGTCACTGCCGGCCAGAAAAAACGGCGGCATTCTCAGGTTCATAATCAACATCGGCGTCCGCTTCCCGTTTTCCGGGGAGACCCGCCGGAGAAGCGTCCTTGCCTGCCGGCACAACGATTTCCTCTCGATTGAATTCCTCCTCGCCATGGACCGGACGAACCCCTACCACGATCCAGGGGAAATGACGATCCCGAACCAGCGCCTCATCGACCTCGGCAAGTGGCCGATCGAGGCGTGGGCTGAATCATGCTTCGATCCCGGCACGATGCGCGAAATCCGTATACCCTCGATCGACGAGACGAACGAGGCGACGCCCGGAGACCTGCGTATCATAAGCCGCCCTCCGGGGGCGAAGATTTACCAGGGGCTCGTCGGAGGACTCCCGGCCTGCTTCTACATGAAGGATTCCCGGGTCAGCGGCGGCTCCACGGGAAGCAGGGAAGGTCTCAAGTACGTCGCCGCGGCCTACCTGGCCTACATGAACGACTGTCCGCTCTATGTCTGGAACGACAGCGCCGGGGCCAACATTATGGAGGGCGTGATATCCCTCAACAGGGGCGCCCAGGGATTCATGATCAACGCCCTTCTCACGGAGAGGGCGCGTGACGAACGCGTGCGGAGCTACATCGAACATGCCGCCGATCCCGATCTTAAAAAAATCACGGGGGACATCGACCGGGAATACGGTTTCGGCGACGGAACGCCGCGGGAGCGAAGGTCATTCCAGCTCACCGCGATCGGCATCGGCTCTTCGGCCGGTCTGGACGTGTACGGTTCGAGCCAGGCCTCGATACAGATACTCCTCGATTCAGAGGAATCGTACCGCGTTCTCACGGGCTCGAAGGTGGTCCACACCGTCATAGGCGAAGAGATCACCAACTATGACATCGGCGGAGCCAAGATCCTCGGCACCTGGACCGGCATCGTCGACGTGGTCGCCGCGGACAAGCTGCACCTCATTGCATGCATCCACCTGGCCCAGGGTATTTTCACGTCCCGGGATGAACTCCCGGGAATCGCCCGTTCCGGCGCGTCCCCGGGGCCCCACGTGGTCGCCGATCCGATCGCCCTCAACGAATCGATGATACGGGCACACGTCGACTGCGGGGTGTTCTGGCCCTTCAAGGAGAACTACTACGCCGCGGAATCGCTCATCGGCGGCTTCGCCCTTATCGGAGGACGGCGCGCCCTCATCATGGGTCCCCGGACCCACGGGGGCCTCCGCTCCCTCGCCACGGTGATCAAGGCCAGGGAACTTCTCAGGACGGCCCACCGGACCGGTTCCCACCGCGTGCTCGTTTTCGGGGCGCGGTGGCAGCAGACGCCCGCCATCCATGAACAGATGCAGATGAGGCCGCGGATAGATTTCATGAACTCCATGATGCGATCCCGGGGCCTGCAGATTCACATCATCACCCATCCCGGGGGCCTGAGGTGTTTTGAACTGAACTGCGCCGCCGATTCGCTCATCTACGTGAGGAGCGGGAAGGAAAGCGCCCCCGACTGGACCTTCGCCCAGAAGAACGCGGGCTTCATCGTCGACTCCCTCGGCGCGGCCTTCGACCTGGCCCACCGCCTGATCGCCATGATCGACCCCGCCGCGGGAACGAACGATTTCATCTTGCCGCGGGGCGAACCCGCCATCCCTCGCGACGCCGCCGAGCCGTACGATATAGTAGAATCGGTGATCCTCCACGCTTTCGACGAGGGTTCCTTTCTCGAGTTCCACCGCGACATGAACAACCCCATCACGGGGCCGCACCTGATCACGGGACTCGCGGGACTTGAAGGCCGCACCGTCGGCGTCATCGCGGACCAGCCCCTCCTGAAGGGAGGAGGCGCGGACGCCTTCGGCACGGAGAAGTTCCGCGTGTTCACCGAGTTCCTCTCGGGCCACGGGATACCCCTGGTCATGCTTTCGAACTCCTCGGGATTCGTCCCGGGATCCCAGCAGGAGCGCCACCGGATCCAGGCCATCGGCGCGGAGTCCCTTGACGCCAACATCCTCGGCACCATTCCCGTGGTGAGCGTGGTCCTCAACCAGAATTACGGCGGCCGGCTCATCCACGCCTACAACCGGTTCCTCCGCCCCGGCATCGTCTACCTCGCCCTGGAGAAGGCGATCATGGCCGTTATCGGCGTCAGCGCGGCCTTTGATCTCCTGTACGGAAAACGGTACGCGCGCCTTCTTGAAAAAGGGGACGTGGAATCGGCCGAAGAGCTGAAACGGGAATTTTCGGAAAGCTACATCGAAAAGGCCAGGGCGGAGAATGACGGCGTTGCATCAGGCCTTGTGGACTGGACGATACCCGTCGTGGCGGAGCTCAGGACGCACCTGATACGCGGGATGAAACTGGCGTTCGAGCGATGCCGGGCGGCCTTTGGGGACGAAGATACTTCCGGGAAAGGAACGACTTAAGACGCCTCTTCGTCCCCTTTCCCCGCCAGCTCCTCCATGCGCGCGGAAGAAATACGCTCCCAGTCAGGGTCGATGAACCTCCCGCCCTCGCGAATAAAATGGACTATGTCGAAGGTTTCCCGGTAATGCTCGAGTCGGGAGCCCCGGTCGGGATTCTGCTCGATGTAGAGCAGCCTGTCCGGATCGAGGCCGAATTCCTCCACGATCTGCCCGGCGAGGGAGTCGGCGCAGGTGGTCACGCTCGTGCCGGGGTTCTCCTCGTGGAGCTCCGTGACCACGACGACATCGCGATCCCTGCCCCTGATGATCCGCAGCCCGCACCGCGAGGGCACGTCCCAGTGTCCCCTGAAGGAGTAGATTGTGTCCATGTACTTCATGGGAAATCAGCTCCCCGACTGGGCCGAAATTTCCGAGGCGAAGGCTTTCCTCATGAGATCGCGCCGACGGGGACGGTAGGTGCCCATGGCCATCTCGCGGTCTATCGCCTTCTTGAGGAGCCTGAACATCTTGTACTGCTGCGGTTCGTCCTGGTAGAATCTCTCCCAGGCGAAATGGTAGAGCTCCTGGAGGCGCTCGGGGCTCATCAGCTTCGGCTGGATTACGACCTTCCCCGCGTTGTAATCGTCCCAGTCGTGATTGATGATCCTCTTTTCCTTCCTCATGTCGTCGTAGGCCTTGGTGTGCGGGAAGGGGGTGAGGACCGTGAACTCCGCGAGATCAAGATCGATCTCCAGGAGAAAATCAATGAAGCGCTTGATGTACTCCTCGTCGTGGTTGTCCATGCCGAGGAGGATGGTACCCTCCACGGCGATATCGTGGTCGTGGTAGCGGCGTATCCGCTCCTTTATGTAGTCCGAGGTATCGAACACCGCCTGGTACACGTACCAGGCTCCGGCGCGTCGCGCGAGTTCGAGCACCTCGGGCTTGTCCTCGATGGTGTGGCTGCACCAGTTCTTCTTGAGGGGCTCCATCTCCCTGAACAGGTCCATCTCCCACTGCGTGTCCTGGGCAAGGGAGTTGTCCACCACGAAAAGGCGGTTATTCTCCACCAGGGCCATCTCCTCGATGGCCCTGTCGATCGGCCGGGGGCGGAACTTCCGTCCCCCCAGGAAGGCCACGGCGCAGGGATAGCAGTTGAAGCGGCATCCGCGCGAGGCGTGCACGAGGTCAACCATCTGCACGCCACGGTAATAATAGAGGTCCCGGTTGTAGATGCTCCGGCGGGCGGGTCCCACGATCTCTATCGGCGGCGGATCGGCAAGGTAGTTGTAGACCCGCTTGAGCTTTCCCGCCCCGAAATCGCGGAATATCTCCTCCATCCGTCCCTCCGCCTCTCCCAGGAAAACGGAGTCTGCATGGCCCAGGGTCTCCTCGGCATGGAGCATCGTCGCGATGCCGCCGAAGATGACCTTCACGCCCCGTCGACGGTACTCATCCGCGATTGCCCACCCGCGCTTGACCTGGGTCGTCAGCATCATGGATATGCCCACGAAATCGACGGGATCATCGTAGTTGAACTTTTGGAGGTTCTCGTCCACGAACTCAACGTCAACATGGTCGGGTAGTGCCGCCGCCATCACGGCGGGACCGTGGGGCGGCAGGTTGAAGGTCGTCTGGCCTTCGAGCTTTTCCCAGCGGGGATATATGAGCCTGAATGTTATCTGTCGTGCCATGGGGGTACTCTCTCGCTTCACGGACAGTACTGTCAATAGTTTTTCGAACGCACGGATCACTCCCCTCAGTCGCGCGTTTCCTCGGTCTCGATCAGTTCCAGCACCAGGGAGTACGCAGGGGTGCCCGCGGCGGTGAAATCGATGCGCTCCGGCATCCCCATGCGGCGGCCGGCCGAATAGCGGATCACGCGTTCCCGCGTGCGCGACGCGCCGTAGACCGCCACCTCGATCTCGCCGCCCTCCCTCCTGATGACGTCTGTCACGGTCTCTTCAGAACGGTAGCGCGCAACGCGGCTCCCGTCACGCAGCGTTCCCGATTCAACGGGCTTTCCGGGGGGCGCGAAAAGAATAAGCCTGATATCCCTGATCATCCCCGCGACAAAAGCGGGAGAGGAGAAGGGCCCGATGGCCCGGTGGATCACGAGGCCGCCATCATGCTCCGCGTCGAGGAACACCAGCCCCTCGATGGACATTAGTGAGAAGCGGATCCTTCCGGTCCTTTCCTCGAAGGCGAAGACGCCGATCATCGACGCCGTGGCGCCCCCGGGGAGGGTCCCGGTTATGGAATGAATGAGGCGCCGGCTTCCCGTCACGAAGGGGGAATCAACCCCGCCCGCGTCCGCGTCCCCGCCGGCGAAGGGAGTGATGGCGGGAAGGCCGGCGCAGGCCGTCAACAGAACAAGCACGATAAGGAAAGGAGGAAAGCGCATCATATCCCCTTGAAAAGCGAATCGGGCAGCCTCTCGTTCAGGCGGACACCCGAGAACTCGAGAAGGGTGTAGGACCTTTCGCTTTCGAATATCTTCACCGTGCGTATCACACCGGGCGTGGAGGAAAGCCGGAGCTCGATCCGCTGGATGAATTCCGCCATGGAACGCTCCTTCGGCGTGAGTACGATCACCCTCCCGGGGCGAAGGATCGGGGTGAAATCGGGGTTGGCGTCGAAGCTCCCCTTCATCCAGAGGGTGATCTCCTGGAGCACGACGCGCATCGACTGGAGTCGCGCCGTTGAATCGCTCGTCATCCGCCCGCCGCGCTCGACGTAGCGGCGCACGGACCGGTTATGCATGAGGAGAACGCTCCGGACCGGGGACTCGTATTCCCACCGGAGGGACGCAGGGGCCTGGAAATAAAACGTTCCCTTCGAAACGAGGGGCCGCGCCAGTATGGGCATCTGCTTCGTCTGGGTGAAATTCGCGCGGACGGAGGTGATCTCACGGGCCGTCGAGCGAATCTCCTCCCAGCCATCTCCCCAGGCGAGAAGCGACAGGGAAAGAATGGCCGGGACCGCCCTGGCCGCGAAGGGGATTCTCGTTGTCGTTGTATTCCTGAAATACCGCATTGGATTCTTCCCGGCGCCGGGGAGTCAGATCATCCCGCCGTTCACGCCTATCACCTGTCCCGTAATGTAGGACGCCTCGTCGGAGCAGAGGAAGCGCACCGCCGCGGCGACCTCCTCGGGCCTTCCCACGCGGCCCATGGGTATGACATGCTTGATCATCTCCACCGGTGCGTCCCTGATCATGTCCGTCTCTATGAGTCCCGGGGCCACGACGTTGACCCGTATCCCCTTTTTCGCAACTTCCGAGGCGACCGTTCTGCTGGCGCCGATGAGACCCGCCTTCGCCGCGGAGTAGTTCGCCTGCCCCTTGTTGCCTATGAGCCCCGCCACGGAAGCGATGGAAACCACGGAGCCCTTCTTCTGTCTCAGCATCTTCTTCAGGGCCGGCTTCGTCATGTTGTAAAAGCCTTTCAGGGTCGTGGCGATGACGGCGTCCCATTCGGACTCCTGCATCATGAGGAAGAGGTTGTCCGCCGTGATCCCCGCGTTGTTCACCAGGGCATCGAGCCTGGGAAAACGCGCGGTAATATCCTCCATCGCCTTTTCCGCTTCCGCCGCCGACGCCACGTCGAATTTCATCGCCTCGCCGTCGCCGCCGGCCCCCCGTACGAGGTCCATGGTCTCCGCTGCGGCCGCGTCGTTCGAACGATAGTTGACGATGATATAATAGCCGTCGGTGGCGAGCCCCACGGCAATGGCGCGGCCGATCCCCCTGCTCGCGCCGGTTACGATGGCCGTTTTCCGCCCCTCGTTGATTTCCATCTTTCTCCTCCTGGACTCCGCTACTCTTCGGGCCTGAACACCTGAAGATGAATATCCCCGGCAACCCCGGATCCGGTTTCGACGATGCCCGCCACCTCGACGTAGTCGCGCTCCTGCTTCACTCTCCTCGCCGTTACGGTCAATCGCTCTCCAGGGGGTATGCTCGTCACCGAGAAGACCGCCTTCTTGACTCCCACGAGCCACCCGGGACGCGTATTCTCTTCCGGATTCCCCGTTTCGGCGGCATTCTTCATTCCGAAATAGGCGCCTATGCTCTGGGCCACGAGCTCGATCATGACGATGGGGTTGACGCCGCGGTCCCCGGAGAGGGGCCAGTGGGGCCCCGCGACCGCGGTGGTGACGCATCGTTCTTCATCGAACTCGATGATCTCCTCGATGAGCCTCATCCTTCGTCGGTGAGGAATCAATGTCTCAATGTCATGCATGATCTGCGTCCCAGGCAACGGGTGAGGAATCAGGCTATTTCATTCGAAGTAATGGTGTCAATAAAAATAAGTTGACAGCATCCCGCTCCGCGTCGAAGACTTTTCGGCGTTACATACCATGAAGAGGGAGCGTGCAATGGGGGAATTAATCGCCGAGCTGAAGGAAAAAATCATCGAGACCCTCGACCTGATCGATGTCGTACCCGCCGATATCGCCGAGGAGGACCCCCTCGTGGGAGGAAAGCTCGGCCTTGACTCTATCGACATACTCGAGCTCGCCATGATGGTGGACAAGGAATACGGATTAAAGATAGACAGCAAGGAGCTGGGCAGGGAGGTCTTCTCAACCCTGAGGACCCTCGCCGATTACATCACGAAGCACCGCCAGGGATAGCCCATTGTCAACCAGGGTCTTCATCACGGGAAGGGGAATCATCAGCCCCCTGGGGCGCGGCGTTGAGGCGCACCTCGATTCCCTGCGCCGGGGCCGTTCAGGCATCGGGCCCCTGGCGCTGTTCGATACCGCCGCCGGCGCCCTGCCCGTGGGTGAAATCACCGGTTTCACCTCCGAAGCAGCGGTTCCCCGGACCCATCAACTGGCGATCGAAGCCGCCCGGGACGCACTGGGAGGATCAACGGAGCCGCCCGATGCGATCGTCATCGGCACCACCACGGGGGGCATGTCAACGACGGAATCGCTCCTGAAAAGCGGCGAACGCGACCCCGCGCTCTTCTTCCATCATTCCACCTCGTCGGTGGCGGAATACTGCGCGGGGATCCTCGGGTGCCGGGGACTCGTTATCACCGTCACCACGGCCTGCTCCTCCGGGGCCGCCGCCATACGCCTCGCATGGGAGCTCGTCAGGACGGGAAGGGCGCGCCGGGTCCTCGCCGGGGGCGTCGATTCGCTCTGCCGCCTCACCTACTACGGGTTCAACGCCCTCCAGCTGATCGATCCCTCCGGGGCCCGCCCGCTGGATCGCGCGCGCCGCGGCATGTCCGTGGGCGAGGGGGCGGCCATGCTTCTCCTCGAGGGAAGGGACGGGGTCCCCGATGGCGCCCCGGCGGAGATCATCGGGTGCGGTCTTTCCTGCGACGCCCATCATCCCGCGGCTCCCCACCCGGAGGGCGCGGGGGCGCGGGAGGCCATGAGGCGCGCCATCAACGCGGCGGGCCTCTCACCATCCGGCATTTCCTACGTGAACCTGCACGGCACGGGAACCATCGACAATGACCTGGCCGAGGCCCGGGCCCTTCGCTCCCTCTTCGGCGACGCCCTCCCCCCCCTCTCGTCGACGAAGGGGGCCACGGGTCACACCCTGGCCGCGGCCGGCGCCATCGAGGCGGTAATCGCAACGATCGTGCTCGAACGGGGATTCATGCCGGCCAACACGGGGTGCACGGAACCCGACCCGGAGCTCGGGGTCACGCCCCTCCTCGAAGCGCGGGAGGGCGAGGTCGACGCGGTGCTCTCCAATTCCTTCGGCTTCGGCGGCAACAACGCCTCCCTGGTCCTGGCCGGCCCGGGGGGAGACCGTTCCCCGGCAGGGACGCAGGCCTGTTACCTCGAGGTGCTGGGCTTCTCCTGCGTCACGGGGGCCGGGAACATGGCGGCCACGCTGGATCGCCTCAACGAGGGAAAATCCTGCACCGGCACCCTGCCCCTGGGGGAGGTATTAACCCAGCTTCCTCCACGGGAGGTCCGGCGCCTGAAGCGGCTTCCCCGCATCGCCCTTTCGCTGGCCATTGACGCACGGGAGAGCGCGGCGGAGGCACCCGCCCCCGCGGCGCTCTTTTTCGGGACCTCCTGGGGGCCCCTCTCGGAAACTCATGACTTCCTCACGAAGCTCTTCGAATCAGGGGAGCAGTTCACGAGCCCCACGGATTTCGTCGGCTCGGTCCACAACGCCCCGGCCGGCCAGGCGGCCATCCTGCTCGGAGCCCGCGGCGCCAATATTACCGCCACGGGGGGCGACTACTCCTTCGAGGAGGCCCTCTTCGCGGCCCTTCTCGCCGCCGAGCCCGGCGAGGGGCTTCTGGTCTTCGGGGCCGATGAATATCAGGAAACCCTCTCGCCTCTCTTCGACCCATCGGTACGCGCCGCGGTTGCTCCCTCGGACGGCGGGGGCGCCCTCTTTCTTCGCAAGACGGAGGAACCGCGGGGCACAAGGATCGTGCCCGCGTTTTTCGGCAACCCGGGGACCGATGCCGGTTGGTCCGATTCCCTGGTCGACTCCCTGGGAGGGGCCAGGGCTATTGGGGAAACCTACGGCGCGGTCATGGCCGGCATTCCCTCGGGAGAAAGAAAGGTCTGCGAAGAGCAGCTCGCGCGCGTGATCTCGTCCACCGGCTTTGCTGGACCGGTCATCGACTACCGCGCCCTTCTCGGCGAGTACGGCGCCGTATCCGCCACGGCTGCGGCCCTCGCCGCCCGTTTCGTCAGCGACGGCTCGTTCCCCGGGTCCATTGCCGGGGCCGGCGTGGCGGTCCCCGCGGGGAAGGGGATACTGCTCCTGGGCCTGGGGCGCTTTGTTACCGCCGTCGGCATCATCCCCTGAGGCGCCATGAAGGTACTCCTGATCTCCGCCAACACGCTGCGCGTTCCCTATTGCATCTATCCACTGGGCCTCGATTACGTCGCGCGGGCGATAGCGGACCGCCATGACGTGATGATCCTGGACAGCAACCTCACCAAGGGCGCGGATCAAGTCGCCGGGACCATCCATGATTTCAAGCCCGATCTGATCGGCATATCCCTGAGGAACATCGACAACACGAACGTACTGGACTCGAAGGGCTACATCGAGGCGTACCGGAAACTGGTCGAGGCGATACGGCAGTGCACGGATGTTCCCGTCATTCTCGGCGGAAGCGGCTTCACCCTTTTCCCGGCGCGTCTCATGGAGCTCATCGGCGCCGACTACGGCATCATCGGCGAGGGGGAGAGGCTGCCCATGCTCCTGGAGGCCCTGGAAAGGGGGGATGATCCCGCGGGCATTCCCGGCGTCATCACCGGGTCCATGAAGGGTTCCTTTCCTCCCCCCCTTGGCGAGGATTTCCATCGCGCGCCCCTCCAGGGGGAGATCGCCCGCTTCTACATCGAGCGGGGGGGCATGCTCAACCTCCAGACGAAGAGGGGCTGTCCCTACCGGTGCGTTTACTGCACCTACCCTCATATCGAGGGAAGCGATCTTCGCCCGATCCCGCCGGAGGAGGCGGCCGAAACCGCCAGGGAACTCGAGCACGCCGGGGCGAAATACCTCTACATCACCGATTCCGTGTTCAACGCCGACTACGACCAGAGCAGCCGCGTGGCCCGGGCGTTCATGGATGCGGGGCTCGGAATACCCTGGGGGGCGTTTCTCTCCCCCACGAAGCCGCCGCCGGGCTACTATGCCCTTCTCCGCGACGCGGGGATGACCCACGCCGAATTCGGCACGGAGTCCCTTTCACCCTCCATGCTCGCCTCCTATAGAAAACCTTTCTCGGTCGACGATGTCCATGAGGCCCATGCCGCCGCGGTCGCCGCCGGGCTTCATGTCTGCCACTACCTGCTCCTGGGGGGACCCGGGGAGAACCGGGAGACCCTCGAGGAGACCCTGGCACACGCCGACCGCCTGGAGAGGACCGTCATCTTCTTTTTCTGCGGGATCAGGATCTATCCCCACACCGCGCTGTACGAGATCGCCCTCCGGGAGGGGCAGATATCCGAGCAGGACGATCTGATCGAGCCGGTATTCTACCAGTCCCGGGATATCAGCGGGGAGGAGATAATCCGGATCACCACGGAGCGGGCCGCGGGAAGGGAGAACTGGTTCATCGGCACGGGGAGCAGGCTCACCACGCGCCTGGTGGCGCGCCTCCACCGCCAGGGCCATACGGGGCCCCTCTGGGAGATGATGATCCGGTGAAAGGCCCGAGGATCCTCACCCTGGCGCCGGCGCACCTCGCCGGCGCCGCCGCCCTGTCTGCCGCGGCGCTCCTGGCCCTCATCGATCCCCGTCTCTCCGCCATACCCCTGGCTCTCTTTCTGTTCGCCTGTTTCGCCGCGCCCTTCTTCCCCCGCCGGGGTTTCTATCTCCCGGTGATATCCGGGGGCGATCCGTCGCGCCGCGCCGTCGCCCTCACCTTTGACGACGGCCCCGACCCCGCGACGACCCCGCCGCTTCTCGATCTCCTGGCGAAGAAGGGCGTGACCGCGGCCTTTTTCCTCGCCGGGGCCAGGGCCGAGGCGCACCCGGACCTTGCGGCGCGCGTCATCGAAGTGGGCCACGAGATCGGCAACCATTCATACCGCCATGACCCCTTCCTCATGCTGAGGGGCACGGGGCGCATCCGGGAGGAGATACTCCGGGGACGGGAGGCCATCGCCCAACTCGGGGTACTCACCTTCGCCTTCAGGCCCCCCGTGGGGATCACGAACCCCCGCCTGGGCCGGCCCCTCGTCGAGGCGGGGAGCCACTGCGTCAACTTCAGCCGCAGGGCCCTGGACGCGGGGAACCGGCGGATAACGGGACTCGCGGGAAGGATCACCGGGAGCGTGAGGTCCGGGGACATCATTCTCCTTCACGACACCGCGCCCCCGGGGGAGTTCGACCTGGATCTCTGGCTCGGCGAGGTGGATCGCGCCATCGACGGGATCAGGGAAAAGGGCCTGGGGATCATTCCCCTTTCGGAGCTCACGGGCCGGCCCGTATCCGTGGCAATCGACCGGGCTGAAGGCGTACCGGCTCCTTCTCCCCTCGACCGCATCGCCTCCCTTCCGGAGAACACGGGCACGTGGGGAAGCCCCTATTCAATGATGGAGCGGGAGCTCATCGAGACGAATCTCCTGCCCGAGATAAAGACCTCGCACCGAATCCTCGACATCGGAATCGGCGGTCCGAATACCCTGGCCCTCTCGCGCCACGGGGCCCGCGTGACCGCCCTGGTGCACACGGGCGGGGCTGCGGCCCTCCTGCAGGGAAGCGCGAAGGGGGCAATGAGTGGTGCGATAGAAATTCTCACCGT
This sequence comes from uncultured Leptospirales bacterium, assembly GCA_964554685.1. Taxonomy (GTDB): domain Bacteria; phylum Spirochaetota; class UBA4802; order UBA4802; family UBA5550; genus RBG-16-49-21. Next base: position 43,722 of record CAZKPR010000005.1, read on the forward strand.
CGATACCGAAACGATTGATACAATGGGTCAATTCGATATCGTAACCTGCTTTTCTTTTATCGAATATGTGCCCGAGGGGGAGCGGCTTCTCGCGACACTGTATTCCCTGCTGAAACCCGCGGGCCTCCTCTACCTCACCACGGCCCTGAAGTCATGCGGGGCCCTCACCGCGATGCCCCGCGCCGCCCTGCGCACCGGCGTCCTTCCCCTGACCAGAAGCGAAGGCCAGATCGCGCAGATTTTCCTCCACGCGGGATTCCGCGACGTCCGCATAACCTCGCATCCGATCGGAAGGCGCTTCTCGCCGCGGATCATCGAGGTCATGGCAAGACGGGAAGGGTAACGACGCATTTTGCATTGATTCCGTCATCCCGGTTGCATTATGGCGGTTTGCGGGCAAAAAATTCTTGATAATCTATAGAATCTTTATACCCTGTTAGGTACGGCGCATACATTACAGGGACCGCAATTACATGAACTGGCACTATAGCATAGTCTATCTCTCAAGCCTTGGGATTGCCATGGTAGTGCTCATTATGATCGCCGCCTATTCAGTGCGTCATCGGGATGTCGCGGGCGCCACCAGTTTCGCCATCTTTTCATTGATGGCGCTCGTGGGAAGCGCGATCGAGTCTCTCTCCATCGTAATCGGAACTCCTGAAGCCGCGAACTTCCTGCAGAACATGCGCTTTCTACCCCTTTCCGGTATTCCAGTCGCATGGCTCATTTTTACCATCCAGTACACCAGAAAGGAAATAACCATCACGCCTTTAAGAATAACGGCCCTACTGCTTGTTCCGATCGCCACCCAGGTGATGGTATGGACCAACGGGCTTCACGGGCTCATGCTGCAGCGCTATCCCGACTACATCAGGGCAGGCCACTTTCTTATTCCCGACATGGCCACGAGGATACCCGGGCCGTGGTTCTGGTTCCACCTCATCTACAGCTATTCCTGCCTTCTCCTCGGAATCATCTTCATTATAATGATGTCAATTAGAGCGAAGAGGATATACAGGCGCCAGGCCACCGCGCTATGGGTCGGAACGCTTATCATTCTCGTGGGCTCCGCCATTCCGATTTTCAATCCCTTCCCATGGTTAAAGATCAATCCGATCAACCAGAGCCTGGCACTGAGCACCCTTATCTTTGCGTGGGCCATCTTCCGCTACCGGCTTCTCGACCTTGCTCCCGTGGCGCGGGAACGGCTGGTCGACTCAATGGACGACGCGATGTTCGTGGTGGACCGGGGCAATAGAATTGTCGACCTTAACCCCGCGATGCGGAGACTCATCGGGCTGGGCTTCGCCTCGGCGGGAAGGACCGCGCCCGAAAAAATGGTGGGAATGAGCGCGGGCGAGGTGCTCTATCCATGGCGCAATCTTATACAGCGATTCAGGGATGATTCAGAACTCAAGACCGAGATCTCCGCCATGATCGGCGATGAAGAACGATATTTCGACCTTCACATCTTCCCACTGGCCGATACCCGGGGGGAAGCCGTGGAGCGCATGGCCGTACTCCGCGACATCACCCCCCGGAGAAAGATGGAGCTGGCCCTCAGGGAGAAGACCCATCAGCTCAACGAGCGTCTCAAGGAGCTGAACTGCCTGTACGGGGTTACCGAGATCATGAGGACACCGGGGATTTCACTCGATGATATCATCCGGCGGACAATCGAAATAATGCCCCCGGCATGGCAGTATCCGGAGATCGCCTCGGCGCGCATGGTCCTTGACGGCCGGGAGTTCACGACAGGGCCCTGTGACAATGCACGGTGGGCGCAGTCGGCCGATATCGTGGTGGACAACGCAGTGCGCGGCTCCCTTTCCGTCTGTTATCGGGAGGAGCGCCCCCCGTCTGACGAGGGCCCCTTCCTCTCCCAGGAGCGCGACCTCCTGGACGCGATAGCCGAACGCACGGGAAAGATTATCGAGCGCCGGTCATCGGAAGAAAGCCTGCGGCTCAGCAAGGCCCGCCTCGAGGCGCTTCATGAAATGGAGCACATGGCATTCGAATCGGAGCGGGCCCTCGTCGAGCATGCCCTCGAGGAGGAGGTGCGGCTCACGGGGAGCGAGATCGGGTATTTCCATTTTTTAACAGAGAACCAGAAAAGCCTGGAGCTCTACGCCTGGTCGAAACGCACAATGGAAACCTGCACCGTCTCCCCGGACCGCCACTATCCCCTCGACCGGGCCGGTGTGTGGGCCGACTGCGCGCGGCTCAGGAGACCGGTGATCCACAACGACTACCAGGCCCTGCCTGAGAAGAAGGGCTACCCGGAAGGCCACAGCCCCATCCGCCGCCACCTCAGCGTCCCCATCATCAACGACGGTAATGTCCTCGCCATATCCGGCGTGGCCAACAAATCCGCGCCCTACAACGAAACGGACGTGCTCCACCTGGAGCTCTTCATGCACGGCGTGTGGCGGATCCTGGAGCGAAGACGCGCCATCGAGGAAAAGGACGCCCTTCTCGGGATTCTCGAAGAGAAGGAACTGAACCTCAGAAACCGGAACGAGCGGATGGAGCTCGACCTGATGATCGCACAGTCAGCACAGAAATCCTTCGTGCGCAGGAACACGCCCGCCTGCGACTTTCTCCGCGTGGATTTCCGCTATGTCCCGCTTGAAAGGGTGGGAGGCGACTACTTCTCGTTTTTCAAATCCGGGGAGGACCGCCTGGCCTTTTTCATCTGCGACGTGTCGGGCCACGGCGTCGCCGCCGCCCTCTTCACCGCCATGATCCGGTCGATGTCGGACAGGCTTTTTACCGAAATGGGGGACAACCCGACGGGATTTCTCGAGACGCTCAACAGGGAGCTCCTGGATTACATATCGTCGAATTTCGTCACCGCGATTTACGGAATCTTCGAGCGCCCCGATGGAGCGGGAAACGTGCGCCTTCGCTTCGCCAGCGGCGGCCATGTTCCTCCGGTTATCATGCGCAATGGCGGAGAGATATCCTTTACCGGAGGATCCGGGATGATCATGGGCGTCAAGGAGGAGGTCAGCTACCAGCTCATAGAGGAGGACCTCGAGCCGGGCGATCGTTTTTACCTCTACACGGACGGCATCCCCGAGACCGTCAATAACCGGAAGGAGATGATAGGCTTCGCCAAGGGCCTCCTGGAGCTGTTCCGCGCATCAATTCGTGAATCCCTGGGTGAATCACTTGATGGTGTTCTGGAAGAGATGGCGCGGTTCAGGAACGGAGCGGAGCCCGGAGACGACATTACCCTCATCGGTTTCGAGACCATCTGATCCTATCATCAACGCATATTGTATCAGATACCTCTTTCAACGCGTCCAATATAATCCCGAAGCACCAAAGGATTCCATGGCAATAGCGCAAGGCCAACGGGTCAATTATTCCGGGCCGAGTGATCAATTTGTTCTTGCTATGCGAAAGGATTTCAATCATCATTTGCATGCGAAGGTCGATCAATGATCCGCTCGGAGGGGTGATGTGATCATGAAAAGAACCGCATGGCACTACGTTCTCATGCTGGCGGCGGCATCGATGATGGCGCCGCCGATACTCTCCGCCCAGTCCATCCCCGAAATTACCGCCCCGGTGAACGACTACGCGGACATCATCACGCCGGACCAGGAAAAGAAATTGAGCGGCATGATTGCGGCTCACAGGGAAAAGACCGGGGTGCAGATCGCGGTCCTGACGGTGCGCACCACGGGAGGAATCCCCATCGAGGAGTTCTCGCTAACTACCGCCGAAAAGTGGGGCGGCGGAACCAGAGAACGGGACGACGGCCTCCTCTTCACCGTGGCCGTGGATGACCGGCGCATGCGGATCGAGGTGGGCTACGGCCTCGAGGGGCACGTCACCGACGTCAGGGCCGGTCGGATGCTCGACGGGATCAGGGACGATTTCAGGAACACTAATTATGATCAGGGAATCGAAAAGGTGGTTTCGCAGATCACCGCCGCCACGGAGGAGCTGCGGCCCGGGGTGAAGCCGGCTGCACCGGCCAGGGTCCGCGGGGCGTTCTTGAATTTCCTTTCCCGGTTCCACATCATCTATGCCCTCATGGGGGCGCTCGTCGGGAGCCTCTTCATCTACAGGAAAAGCCTGGGGGACCGCACGATCGTCATCGGCGGGAAGCCCTCTTCCGGGCGGCGGGGCAGATCCTCCCGGAAAAAACTTCGAGAAAGAAAAAGCGCAAGGCCCCGCAGGGGAAAGTTTCCCCTCTGGCTCACCATACTGATGTTCATCGTGATTCTCGCTCTCCTGCCTGTGCTCATCCAGCTCTACCTCCCCGGGGTCTTCCACTGGGCGCCGGTGCTCTTCATCACCGGCGCGCTTGCCGGCATGGGCGTGACCGAGAGCCTGATGTCCCCGCCGCCGAGGACGGGGGCGATCCTGAGGGCCGCCATCCCTGCGTCGCTGAGCCTCATCGGCATCATCATCGGCCTTCACGTGTTCAGGGCAGTTGCGGACACGACGACCACACACGAATCGATTTTAATAGTGTTGCTTGTGCATACGAACATTTTCCAGTTGATATTCTTCTTAATGGGTTTCTGCGACAGTGGCAACGGTGGCGGTGGTGGCAGTTCCTGGAGCGACTCCTCCTCATCATCGAGCGATTCCGGCGGCTCTTCCGATTCAGGGGGCGGGGGAGACTTCGGCGGCGGCGGGGCGTCGTCGGACTGGTAGCGGCCGGGCAATGAACTTCACGGAGAGGTGACCCTTTCATGACAAAAATCGCACGCCGATTTTCATTGCTCCTCGCGATATCATCGCTGCTTCTTCCGGCGGTAGCGGACGCCCGGGCCTTTCCCGCCATCAGGCGCCCGGTGAACGACTACGCCGGAATCATTCCCCCGGCGCAGGAGCACGCCCTGGCCGGCATGATCGTCGCCCACCGCACAAAGACCGGGATCCAGATGGCGGTCCTGACCGTGGGCACCACGGGAGGAATGCCCATCGAGGAGTTCTCCCTGAAGACAGCCGAACAGTGGGGCGGCGGGACAAAAGAACGGGACGACGGCCTCCTCTTCACCGTGGCCGTGTATGACCGGCGCATGCGCATCGAGGTGGGCTACGGCCTCGAGGGGTACATCACCGACCTGAAGGCCGGGAGGATCCTCGATGACATACGGGACGATTTCAGGAGCTACCAGTACGGCCGGGGGATCGAAAAGGCGGTGAAGGAAATGATCCTCGCCACGGAGGAGGTGCGTCCCGGGGTGGAACCCCCCGCCACGGTGAGGCTCTGGGGGGCCTTCGCCCGCGTGGTGCATCATTACAGCGTCTTCTTTTTATTCGGCGCCTTCATGGCCGTTCTCCTGATCATTCCCTCCGTCCGGCTGAAGCTCAATCCATGGCTGATCGCCGGAGCGACGATTCTTCTCTTAATAGGAGTCCCGATCCTCCTCCAGTTGTACCTGCACGGGGCCTGGTACTGGACCCCCTTCGCGTATGTCACCGGGTTCTTCGCGGGCACGGGGTTTATCGCAGCCCTCATGTGGCCGAAGACGATAGTAATGAAAATAATCGCCACGGTTTTTACCGCCATCCCCGCCCTGGCGAGCCTGGCATCGATCGTGTACCTCCTCGAGGTCCTGAAGCCGGCGATGGTCGGCACGACGGAGAACGAAACGCTGCTTCTGGGAATACTTATCGGCACCAACATGCTCCAGTTCTTCATCCTTGCCGGAATCGCCGCCGCATGCTCCGAAGGCGGGGGTTCCTACTCCGACAGCGGCACCTCGTCATCCTCATGGAGCAGCGACACCTCCTCCTCATCGGGCGGCTCGAATGACACGTCATGGTCGGGAAGCGGCGGCTCCTTCGGCGGTGGCGGGGCCTCCTCGTCATGGTAGCCGGCAGTGGAGTATTAATGCCCGCCGCCGGTACCGAAGGGAAATTGAATGACAGATGACGGGTGGAGCATCAACGCTGATCAGCGGGACGCGGCGCTGCGTAAGCTGAGAACATCCCGCCAGACGATCGCCCTCACCGGAGCCGGCATTTCCACCGCGAGCGGGATTCCCGATTTCCGCGGCGCACACGGGATGTGGAAGAGCCTCGACCCTTCCGTTTACGCCCACATCGAGACGTTCAGGAAAACGCCGGCCGCCGTATGGGAGCTGGCCCTGCGCCTCCGCGCCATGGCCCTCGCGGCGGAACCGAACCCCGCCCACCGGGCCCTGGCGGCCATGGAGAAGGCCGGCTTTCTCCAGGGCGTGATAACGCAAAACATCGACAACCTTCACCGACGGGCAGGGAGCCGGGTCGTCATCGAATATCACGGGTCGATTGACCGCGCGGAATGCCCCGCCTGCGGAACCGCCACGACCGCCATCGGTGATACCCCGCCGAGGTGCGAGGGGTGCGGCCAAATCATGAAACCGGGATTTACGCTTTTCGGCGAGGCTGTTCCTCCGGCCGCCTTTCTCGAGGCCCGCAACCTCGCGTCCTATTCCGATCTGTTCATGGTAATCGGCACGTCGGCCCTGGTCCAGCCCGCGGCGGACCTCCCCTTCATCGCCAGGGAACAGGGGGCCTATATTATTGAAATGAATTAAGGGACCACCGGTATCACCAATTATATTACCTAATGCTTTAACAAGGGGCCCCTGGAAAACCCCATCCATACCCACCCGGCGTCGATG
>CAZKPR010000006.1:0-12119 GCA_964554685.1 uncultured Leptospirales bacterium
CCGAGGTCCCGGCGGAGGAGCTGATCTGGCAGGACCCGGTGCCCGCCGTGGACCACAAGCTGATCGACGCGAAGGATATCGCGGACCTGAAGGGCAGGATCCTCGCCTCGGGCCTCACCGTCGCGCAGCTGGTCACCACCGCCTGGGCCTCGGCCTCCACGTTCCGCGGCTCCGACAAGCGCGGCGGCGCCAACGGGGCGCGTATCCGACTCGCGCCGCAGAAGGACTGGGAGGTGAATCAGCCCAAGCAGTTGAAGACCATATTGCAGGCCCTCGAGAAAATCCAGAAGGAGTTCAACGGCGCGCAGCCCGGGGGGAAGAAGGTGTCCCTGGCCGACCTGATCGTCCTGGGGGGATGCGCCGCCGTGGAGGAGGCCGCGAAGAAGGCGGGCCACGAGGTGACCGTTCCCTTCACGCCGGGACGCACGGACGCCTCGCAGGAGCAGACCGACGCTGATTCCTTCGCCGTGCTCGAGCCTAAGGGGGACGGGTTCCGCAACTACCTGAAGACGGGGTACCCGGTACGGGCCGAGGAGCTGCTCATCGACCGCGCCCAGCTCCTCACCCTCACCGCGCCGGAGATGACGGTCCTCCTGGGGGGCATGCGCGTCCTCGAGGCGAATTTCGACGGGTCCCGCCACGGCGTGTTTACTGACCGGCCCGGGGCGCTCACCAGCGACTTTTTCGTGAACCTTCTCGACATGGGCACGGAGTGGAAGGCGGCGAAGGAGGAAGGGCTCTACGAGGGCCGGGACCGCGCCACGGGAAAGGTAAAGTGGACCGGCACCCGCGTGGACCTGGTCTTCGGCTCGAACTCCCAGCTCCGGGCCATCGCCGAGGTCTACGCGAGCGACGACGCGAAGAAGAAGTTCGCGGAGGATTTCGCGGCGGCCTGGAACAAAGTGATGGACGCCGACCGGTTCGATATCGTCGGAAGGCGGTGACGGGACCGGCGTTTCCCTCGTCATAAAAAAGCGGGGGTAATCCGGGAAAGAAATGCTTGTCCGGGAGGGGCGGCGGGTCAGCACCCGCCGCCCCTTCTTTGAGCGCCACCCCCGATATTTGATATTCTTCGGTTCATTGCAACGCCGTTCCAGGAAAAAGGATTGCACGCGCGGCGCGCATGCTGTTGTAGTATACTACTGCACGCGTCTCATCAAAGCCATGCCTGCGGCAGCATGGCGCGTATGGTTTCGCGCTGATATCACACGGTCAGGATACTTGCCATGAAGAAACCCGCGAGAATAGCATTGATTTTACTCCTGGTATTCGTCAGTATCGCAGCACTGGCGGTGATGCTGCGGCCCGGGGACCGCGGCGGCCCCTACACGGAGTATTTCACCGCCCTCAATAACGAGCTCCTCCGCGCGGGTCCCGGCCGCCCCGTTGCGATCATAGACCTCGATCTGCTCGACAGGAATATCGAGGTCATGAACAGGCGCCTGCGCTCGCCGCTCGAGTTCCGTCTCGTGGTAAAGTCACTTCCCTCGCCGAAGCTCATTCGTTATATCCTGGAGAGGACGGGGGCCTCACGCCTCATGGTGTTCCATCAGCCTGACCTGAATTGCCTTGCCGGGGAGGGCTTCGGCGATGTCGATATTCTTTTGGGGAAGCCGATGCCGGTGAACGCGGTGAGGGCGTTCTACCGTTCCGTCAGGAGAGACAGGGGGTTCAGCCCCGAAAGGCAGATCCAGTGGCTCGTTGACACGCCGGGAAGGCTCGGGCAGTACCTTGCCCTGTCGCGGGAGATGAACCTCCGGATGCGGGTGAATATCGAGATAGACGTGGGGCTTCACCGCGGCGGGATCAGGACGATGGATCAATTGAGGGAGATGCTTTCTCTTATCGCGGCGAACCCGCGCCACCTGGTTTTCAGCGGCTTCATGGGGTACGATGTCCACGCCGCGTCGGCTCCGCCGGTTATTTCGTCAATGAAGAGGGCCTTCGGCCATGCCATGGCCCGCTATCGGGAGTTTTACGAGAACGGGAAAAGGATGTTCCCGGACCTGTTCCGCGGTGAGCTGACCTTCAACAGCGGGGGAAGCCAGACCTACCCGCTTTTTGACGGGACCGGGCCGGTGAACGACATCGCCCTCGGTTCCGTGCTGGTGAAGCCCTCGGATTTCGAGTCCGGGTTGATGGAGGAGCATCGCCCCGCGTTCTTTATCGCGGCCCCGGTGCTCAAGCGGCTCGAGGGGGTCACCATCCCGTTCATCGAGGCCTTCTCGGGCCTGATGGAAGCGATGAACCCCAACTGGCAGGTCACCTATTTCATCTACGGGGGAGGGTGGCGCGCCGGCTACCTCTCGCCGGCAGGGCTGGTGGACAACACGGTTTACGGATTCAGCACGAACCAGGCCATCGTGAACGGTTCCCGCCGGACCGCGCTCCGGGTTGATGACTGCATTTTCTTCAGGCCGACGCAGAGCGAGGGCATCATGAGGGAGTTCGGCGACATTGTCGTGGTGCGCGGCGGGAAGATTGAAGGCTCCTGGCCGGCCTTTCCGCAGTGAATTGAATTTTTAGAACCCCGCCCCCCCTCAGGGAATAAAAAACCGATGGAAGAGCCAGAGCGCCGCGGGTATCGTGAGGAGCGATGCCAGGTAGCTCGCCACCATGAACTGGTTGACGATGGTCCGGTCTCCCCCGGCCCGTTCCGTGACGATGGGCGCGGCTGAGACGGGGGGCGTCGCCGCCTGGAGCATGATGATGAGGGCCACGCCGTAGGTGGGCCGCAGGAGCGCCAGGGTGCCCAGGGTGACGGCGGGCAGCACCAGGTTCTTGAAGAAGACGAACTGGATCATCTCGCGGATATGGAGGGCGCCCTTCTGCTGATAGTCGATGTAGATCGTGCCGCCGATGATCAGCATGATGAGGGGAATGGTCATTTTCCCGACGCTGTCCGTAATGCCCGTGACGAAGGCCGGCACGTGAAGGTGGGCGCCGCTCATCCTGACCGCCAGGGCCACGGCCGTGGCGACCAAAACCGGGTTCAGGGTCTTCCGCCAGTCGATACCGGGACGGCCGCCCCGGTCCCCTCCCGGGAAAAAGAGATAATAGGTATTGAAGAAAAATGCCGGGTAGAACATGGCGAAGATGAAGAGCGCGCCGATGAGGGGCGAGTCCAGTCCGTACAGTCCGGAAATGATGCCCAGGGGCAGGAACGTGGCGTTCTGGTAGAAGAGGCTCATGCCGAACTCGCGCCGGTAGCGCTGCCTTACGGTTTTCATCGCCGCGAGGGTGACGGCGGCGGCCATGGCGGTAAAGGCAAGCCACCAGAGGGGAAGCTTCCACCACCCCGGGTTGGCCCCGGGATCGAAGCCCTTTATGATATTGGCGAAGATAAGGCAGGGGAGGGCGATGTCAATGGCCAGGGGAGGAATGACCTCCATGATGTGCGCCGGAACTATTTTCCGGGCCACGATCCAGAAGCCCAGGATCCCGATGCCGAAGAGGGTAACGACGGATTCCAGTGTGCTGAAGAAAATTTCCATGATGACGATCGCGATTATTCCCAGAGCAGCGCGTGGCCCCGGTCAAATTCCCGTATGAATCTCCCCGCCTCTTCGCGCAGCGACGACAGCTCGCTCGTGGTATACACGAGAACGTCGGCGGGAACCGGCAGGCCCGCCGTGTCGAAGGCCGCTCCCCGGGAGATGAAGTCCCCTCCCGGGCGTCGCACCTCGACGATGATATCGAGGTCGCTTCCGGGACCCCAGTTCCCGGTGACCACGGATCCGAAGCAGTATATTCGCGCGACGTCCTTCCGTGCCGCCGCGGTACGCGCGGCCCACTCCCGCGCCGCGGCGATGACCGTTTCCGCGTCAGGCCATTTGAGCACGGCAGAATTCAATGATCGCACCGGCATATGCGATGGCCTCCTCGCTCTGCAGCTTCCCGTAGTGCTCGAAGGGAGCTCCCTCGGGGTGTCCATTGGCGTAACGGGTCAGTATATAATATGAGTCAAGCACCCGGGCCCCTGTCCAGCAGTTTTTTCTAGCCAGGGTCCCCCCGGCGCTTCATGGGTGCTGCCGATAACGCCTGCTCCGCCCCGGGGGTGGCGCAGTATTGCGCCGGAATGTCCCGGTCAGTTCCACCGGGCGCCCGAGACAAAGGCAACCAGCATCAGTGAAACGAAAATGACCGCCGGCACCGCCGGAAGGAGAAGAAGGGCCACTGCCAGATTGAGATGACTGGCGGACCTGAGCCAGAGGCTTACGCCCATGACGCATCCGAGGCCAAGCAGGATCGCCGCCCAGAGTCTCATGTTCGATGACGAGACGGAACCGTCGAGCAAGCCGACAACAAAAAAGTAGAGAAGGACAACGGCTATAACAGAATCGATAATCCATGGGATCCAGAATTTCATCTGCGGGCTCCTTTTTGCTGATCATAGACCCGAACATCCGGAAAATCGCTCTTGCCGCCGCACCGTATCATGCGGCGCAATCGGTGCATCTGTACCGGCTTGTGGCGGGAACCGAATGATTGCAACACAAAAATGCCGGAGAGGGACCTTGCCCCGGCGTCCTCATCGGGCGCGTTATACAATCACCGGCGCCGCCGCGGGGCTGTCGAACAGCGGGTCGGCATAGGGCTTGACAGCCACGCCCCATCCATATATTGTTCCTCGATGAAAGACCGTTCGCACGCGCCGGTAACCCACCCCGGGTCACACGCTCCCGGGCGGAGAAAAGATCATTTCTACTGGAAGACTGATTGTTTCGTTCCGCCGGCAGCGCGATCGAGCTTCGCGGTGTATTTATTACCTGTATGCAGGGAGATGTCATGAAAAAATTATTACTGTCGATCTCGCTCGGAGCGCTCTTTTTCTCCTGCCTGTACCAGAAGGACTACAGCGCCGATTATTCTGAGAAAGACCTCATCTTCAGGTATTACAACGAGGACATGCTGACCTGCATGGAATATTACCGCAACGAGTTCACCACGGACCTGCAGGCGAAAGCGATAGAGCAGCACTACAAGAACCTCGCCAGCCTCTATGGATACGGGGAAAAGCAATTCGCCGCGTGGCGGAAGGAGAAGTGCCCGGGGAACAACCTCAGGTACGTGGGCAACTGCAAGCATGACGGCAGGACCCGGATCGACATCTTTGACCTGGGGACCTACGATTATATCGTGTATTCATACGGCACGGTGCGGAAAAACATCAACGCCGAGGTCAGGCGGCTGCGCAAGGAACAGCAGGGGGTGGGATATTCCTGCAGGTTCTGGAAGCCCTAGGCCCGCTCACCCCGGGACGGCGCTTCAGGGGAGGCGATGACAAGGCCCCTCCCCGGCGCGCCCGCCCGAATAAAATGACTTGCCTTGAAGAGTCTCCCATGGTACGATTGAAGCCGTTTACGCCATTGCCGCCGGGCCTTGTGTCCCGCGGCGCCCGGCTTTGCGCGCCATGGAACAGGAACAGGCTAAACTCATCAGGCTCTTGGACCGCATTCCCCTCTACGAGTTCGTGCGCATACTTTTTTCCAAGACGAACGCCCAGGCCAGGGAGTTTTCCCGGGTCATGCTCCAGCAGGTCTACTTCACCTTCAACCAGGCCCTTTTCCTGCTCACGGTGCTTGCGGTCCTGATCGCCGTCATCGTCTCCGCCCAGGCCGGGTTCGGCCTCTCGGTTATCGGCGCGTCGGGCCGCATCGGCGAGCTCTGGACCTGGATGGTTTTCCGCGTGTTCGGGCCGCTCCTCTCGGCCCTGCTGATCATCGCGCGGTCGTGCACCGCCGTGGCGACCGAGACGGCGGTCATGAAGTTCAACCGGGAAATCGAGGCCCTCGAGCTCATGGGCATACCCGCGGTGGATTTCGTGTTCGCTCCGCGCATCCTCGCCGGCGCGATCAGCGGCTTCTGCATGGCCGCCACCTTTGTCGTCATCGCCTTTTTCGGGACCTGGGTTTCCAACAACTGGTTCGCGTCGATGTCGCTCCGCCACCTCTACGCCGAGGTCTCGAGCGCCATAACGCCCCAGGACGTCGTCTATTTCATGCTCAAGACGACCATCGTGGGCGGGGGGATTTTCTGGATCGCCTGCAGGAGGGGCCTGTCCCTCGAGAAGGGCTCCTTCGAGGTCCCGGTCGTGGCGATGCAGGCCGTGGTCGACGGCTTCATCTGGGCCATCGTGACGAATATTTTCTTCACGGCCCTCTATGTCATGTGGCACGGATTTTACCTGTTATAGTGAGGAGCCATGGACCGCGCGCTGCTGACATTCAGGGACGTCGTCGGGATCACGCAGGAGGCCTTCCTCGATCCCGCTTTCCCCGTGAGCTTCGAGCTCCACCCGGGCGAGATCGGCATCGTCAGGGGCGGCGGGAGGGCCTCGGCGCTGATTCGACTCGCGGCGATCAGGGGAATGCTCACGACGGGGTCCATCGAGATCATGGGGGCTGTCGTCAGCGCGGAGGACGACCCGGCCCGCTACCTCTCCCACGGTTTCACGAGAAAATTCAGGCGCCTCCTGGGGTTCTGCCACAACCTGGGCGGCCTGTTCGCGAACATGAGCCTCCTCCAGAACGTCATGCTCCCGGCGCACTACCACTCCGGCCTCAAGGCCTTCGAACCCTTCTACGAACTGGCGAAGGTCGAGCTGAAGAACATCGGGGTGCCGGAGGACTGCTGGGAATGCCGGCCCTGCGACGTGCCGCCTGAACTGCAGAAGCGCGTGCTCCTGGCGCGCTCGGTCATCAACGAACCGAAGATACTGATCCTTGAGGAGCCGACCGGCTCCATTCCCTGGGGCCGGGTGCACGGGATCGTCTCCTGGGTATTCGAGCAGAGGGGCATGGGCAGGGGCATACTGATTGCCACGCGCGACGATCCCTTTGCCGGGCTTGTCGGAGACTGGATGGTCGACCTGGACAACGCGGCGTTTGCCCGCGGGAACGACGGGATACGCAATCAGCTTGGGGACCTGGCGTCCCGCGGCAGCGTGCTGATACACAAACAGATGAAGGCGGGTGGAAACCATGCATAACAAGGCCCTTTTCGGGACGATACTCATCACCCTGGTGTTTGCCGGCAACGTGCTTTACATCGGGAAGAAGAACCTCTGGTTCGAGCCGAAGAACCGGTACTGGACCGTGCTCAAGTACGGCGACGGGCTCCGCGAGGGGACCATGGTGACCTTCAACGGGATCAAGATGGGCGAGGTGTCGGAGCTCGAGATAAACGACGACAACACGATCCGGGTCGATTTCTCCGTGCGCACGTCGCTGGCGGATAGAATATCCGCCGATTCAATGGTACGGGTAACCCGTTCCATGATGATCGGCGAGAAGCGCCTGGAGATCCTGCCGGGCGCGAAGGGCACGGCCTCGCTCCCGACCGACAGCTTCATACCGGGTGAAGACGTGAAGGAGCTTTCCGAACTGCTGACCGGCGGGGAACAGCTCCAGCGGATGATGCCGCAGCTCATTCGCCTCCTCAACAATGTCGACATCATAACCACGAGCGTGGCGCAAAACCCGGAGCTTATCGGGAAGGTCGGCACGGTCATGGACGAGGCCTACGTGCTCCTGAAGACCGTGGAGCGCTCCTGGCTCTTCAGGAAGAGCTACCTGGAATACATGAAGGAACAGCAGAAGAAGGGCGGCGCCCCGAAGGGAAAGTGACCCGTGGCCGCGGTGCGGGGGCGCAATGCGGGCCCGCGCGTCTGAATCCCCCTGGAAGGCGCTGATCCGTTTCTACCCCCACGCCGCGTCCCTTCTCTTCAGTACCGCCAGCGAGGTGCGACCCTTCCGCCATCGATTCAGGGTCGCGAAGCCCGCCTCCTCGATCATTGCCAGCTCCCCCGTGAATTCTTCCTTCGACACGACGTGGGGCTCGCCGAAGATGAAGAGGCCGCCTGGCTTCACGGCATCCGCCACCTGGCGGATAAAACCCTCCCGGTTCCGCGCCTCGTGCAGCACGGCGAAGGCCAGGGCGAGGTCGACCCCGCCGGCGCAGTCATCGAGCATGAGGGAATCGAAGGAGCATAGCCTGGTCTCGATGATGTCCGAAACCCCCGCTTTCTTCGCGCGCCGTTCCAGCACCCGGAGCATCCGATCCTGGGGATCGACGCAGAGGACCCTGCCCCCGGGGCCCGTTATCTCCGCCATGGGAATGCTGAAAAAGCCCATGGCGCACCCGGCGTCCAGGATGGTCATCCCGGGCGTGATGTAGGCGCCCGGAAGCTCCCGGGGGTCCAGCATCAGTTTTCTCAGGGGGCTTAACAGCAGGTAGCCGGCCCACCAGGGGAAGAGGTGATGTGTGTTCATGGTGATCTCCTTGGCGACGATACTAACTCTATTCATAATGGAAGACGCGGAAACCCGGTTTTTATTGCATGCCATGATGCGGGCCCCGGTGAGGCATCGGCCAGCACTGCCTTCATGGTGGATCATGCAATGAAGAAATGACATGGCTCTGCGGATCAGCATCCATCGGGGTTGTTATACACATCATCACCCGCGCGTGCCGGGTCCCGCAGGGTATGGAACTACGGAATGTATCCTGCCATAAAATGATTGATTTATTCCGAACAATGGAGATCATTCACATATCGCAACGGGAGGTGTTGACATGGAAGGTAAAACAGTGCTGCTGATAGGGCTTGTTCTCGGATGTGTCGTATTTTATATATACAAAGCGCACAGGTATTCAAAAAATTATAATGTGGGTTTCGGCGCCGCGTTGTGGAAAATGCTGAACAGGAAAAAAGACTGGCGGGGCAGAACGAATTACGATGATAAATAGGCCGGTGCCCCCGGCCTTTTCCCCTCATGGGTTTTTCCAGCTGCATTTTTTATCAGTTTTTGCCTTGCAATTGCCTCTTGGATGACCACCTTTTGTAAAAAAATGTGCATCGTATCGCCTGGACCTGTGCCTCATAAAGAGGAAATACTGGATGGCGAAGGTCATGGGGCACAGGACCCACCGCGGTCAATTCTCACATTTTATGATTCTTAACATAAAAAAAAGCCCAACCGGGCTGAAAAAATTTGATATTCCTATTGCCCGTTATTATATTAATACGATTGTCACCAGGCACTGAATTGGTCGCGAGGAATTGTCGATAATAATGAATCACACAGTTGCCGCAGATGGGAAAACCCGATGGAAGAAGGGTGAAATTTGAAGACGCATGGTCCATTGATGACGCGGGGTACCGCGTGGACAGCAATAAGGAAGAGCCTTGTTCCCCTTTCTAATAGCCTTCTGCTGCTCTTCTCCATGACCTCGGGCACTTCCGCTTCCATGATACTGTCCGAAGAGGGAATAACCCCTGCGCGCAGCGCGGATTATGTCCGGACCCAGTCTCGAAATGCTTCCACCGAAGCCGATGCCGTTTATTATAATCCCGCCGGATTGCCCTTCATGATCAACGGCGGTATTTACCTGATGGTCAACTCGGTGAATCTCTATACACGGAAAAGCTACTCAATCAGCATGTGGGGTTCCCAGGGAATCAATACGCTCAGCAGACTGGTCTCCCCGCTCCAGAGCCGGTACCAGTCTGTCAACATGTACCTGTCCACCATGGCGGTGGCCATGCCGACCGGCATGAGCGTTATCTTCAAACGGGAAAAACTCGCGGTATATGCGGATGTGTCGGCCCTCAGGGGCCTGCCCGGGGCGACCTATACGCAGGGGGCGTCGACGCTGGACCGGCTCCTGGTGGCCTACAATACCGTCCTGGCCTCGCAGCTGTCCCAGGAACTGGTGGGTGTGTACAGCGCCAGTTCAATGAAGCGGCGGGAATTCCACATCGGCGCCACCGTCGGAGCGGCCTACGCGTTTATGGACCGGCTTTCGGCATCCCTGTCGCTGCGGTATATTAATATCAAGGCACACACCAGGCTGGAACAGACGCCGTATTTCGTCCAGGTCACCGGCGGCACCTCCCTCAACCAGTACCAGGTGCCGACGCTCATCGATACCGACGTGTCCGGCAACGGCATGGGCATCATTCTGGGAATTGATTATATGCCCCTGGAGCCCCTGAACCTCGCGGCCCGCCTGGAATACTATCCGCCCATGGTGCTCGACAAGCGGACCAACAGGTTTATCGCGAATCCGGTTATTGCCCAGTCGGGGCAGCTCAACGAATTCTGCGACAGCATATGGCCCCTGGTTCTCAATGACCGGCTCAACGCCGGGGGCCTGGGAAATATTTTCAATATGCTGCTGATGGACTCCCGGACCCGGAACACTATCGGCAACAAGGTGAAGGCCACCTACCCGCTGTCGCTTTCCCTCGGTCTGTCCTATCGCATTATACCGGCGTTAAAGATAAGCACCTCCGCGGACCTTGCCTTTCCCCGTGCCCGGGACCTTGACGGGCGGGAACGGAACTGGAACATGGTGGGATACCGCCTGGGCCAGAGCGTTGAATGGAACGTGGCCCCCTGGGCGGCGGTCAGCGTCGGCTATTCATACAATGATTTCGGACTGCGCAAGGAGAGGCTGACCGAGCATGATGATCTTCTTCCGAGCCATACGGTCGGGGCAGGGTGCTCCCTGATGCCATGGGATTTCTTGACTGTACACGCGGGCGGGTCCTATTCATTCTACACTGACGCGCGGCATGCGAATTACGACTTCCTTCAATCGGTTCTCCTGGGGAACCGGTTCGTGTATTATCACGGATGGAATCAGAAATTGTCAAGGGACGAGTGGTCGGTATCCCTCGGCGTCACGTTTTCGTTCTTCCCCGTCGCGGCCGCCATGAGAAAAAAAGCGAAGGAGCACTACTGGAAGGGGATGTCCGATTTTCTCTCGAATGACATTGATACCGCCGTGGACGAATTCAGGGCCGCGCGGAGGAACAATATCTACTACCGGGATGTCGGGAAGAAGGTCAAGGAGCTTGAAGAGCTGCAGAAAATCATGAAGAAGAACATCCAGCAGGAGAAGGATGAGAAGAGTGAAGGTGAAGGATCGATGAACAGGGGGGAGGGGGTTCCCGGAGATGAAAACAATTAACATTAATGTTAAAACATATATTATGAGTTTTGCCGCGGCCCTTGCCATTAGCGTAAGCGGCTGCAGCGGGTACCTGGATTCAAACACGGGGTCCCAGCTGTTCTACGGGCTCTTCTTTACCACGACGCCGGCATTGAATCCCCTGGTGATCACCGCGACAAGTCCATCTTCAATAACCATCGCACAGCCGACGCTGTTTAGTTCGGGGAATCCATACCCGACCGTGGAGGCCTTCATCGGCGTGGATGGCACTATCACGGTAACCGGCGGTGTCGTGGCCGGATCAACCCAGGGGCCGATTGACGTGTCCGGAGGCGGGTACACCTTTAATGGTCTCGCCGGAAACGAAACCTACCGTATTATCGTCGTGGCGACGAACAGCAGCGGTTATTCCGTTGAGCAGATAACGCAGAACACGGGGGGGATAGCGCCGGTAATGGACGCGCTGGCGCTTTCAGGATTCACCGCTGCAGACATAACGTTGAACCAGCCCACGTTCTCCACGGCGGGCAATCCCGCGCCGACGGTCCTGGCCTACATCGGCCTGGACGGGACCATCTCCGTCGCCGGGTCCGTGGTCAGCGGCAATATCGGTCCGGCAGTGGACGTGTCGGCTTCGGGATGCACCTTCGCGGGGCTTACTCCCATGACGACATACCGAATCATCGTGGTGGCGCAGAACGCCAGCGGCTATTCCGTCAGGCAGATCGTGCAGAGCACGGACAGTATCGCGCCGGTGATGGATCCCCTGGCCGTCTCCGGCGTGACGGAAACGGAGATCACGATAGACCAGCCGACCTTTTCCACGGCGGGGAACCCGGCGCCTACGGTGCAGGCTTACATCGGCCTGGACGGCACCATCTCCGTCGCCGGCTCGATCGTGAGCAATTACACGGACGGCCCCTACGACGTGTCCGGCGGGTCCCGCCAGTTCACGGGCCTGGTGCCCGGCACGGCCTACCGGATCTACGTGGTGGCGCAGAATGTCCTCGGCTTTGACGTGGAGACGATCGCGACGAACACCGGGGGCGTCGCGCCGGTAATGAACGCCCTGGGCGTCTCCGGCGTGACGTCGACCGCCATGACGATAGACCAGCCGACCTTTTCCACGGCGGGGAACCCGGCGCCTACGGTGCAGG